>NZ_DASVSI010000035.1:0-116659 GCF_036388155.1 Hymenobacter sp.
ACTTTGCGAAACCTCTTTTCACTCCGCGAAACCTTGCGCGCTTATTTTATTTCCTCAAAGTCAACGTATTCACCACCTTTGAAGCTCTGTGGCTTCTCCTTTTCTGGAGCCGTGGGCGGAACATAGTCCACCCGGATTTCGCCGGGCGCCGGGGCCGGGCCGGGCTGCGGTACCACAAAGCCGCCGTTGCGCATCTGCTTGCGCACAAAGCCGGCCAGCACCAGCCGCAACACGATGGGCAGCACGTACCGCACCGCAAAAAAGAGAAGAATGAAGATGAGCCAGAAACGCATAAATTCTGAAACGTAAATGCCGCCGCAAGGTACAACCCGCACCAGTTGACGGTTGACCAAGCAACATGTTTCACCCCCGCTTTGGTGCCCTTGGCCCTTACGGCCGCTTGCCCGTGTTTGACCGGCGGCCGGGCTTGCGGCGCAGCTGCTTGGCTACGGCGCCCGCCACCAGTCCGCCCACCGTGTACCACGCCACGGTCATTAGCTTGGTTTGGGGGGTGCGGTTGCTGGGCCCTTCGCCCAAGCCCAGCGGGCCGGGCAGCAGCACGCCGCCCACCCCGGCCGCCATACCCAGCAGCAGCCCGCGCCGAATAGCGTCGCGCCCACTACCCACCAAACTGTAATACAACCCATTACTTATAATATCACCCACCATGGTCAGGCCATACAGCGTGTCATTATCGGGCTGCGGAGCGTCGGCTTTGCCCAGCAGTTTACGCAGGCCGCGCATGCCCAGCACGTCCATGCGCGGGGCATCCTTGGGGCGAAATTGGCGCACCGTTTCGTGAATAGCTGTCAGGGCCACGGAGCCAGCCAAACCGGCCATTAGGGCCTGTGGCACAGAGGTTTTTTTCTTTTTCATGTCCGGTGGTTAGGGTGCGGGGTAAGAAGCAAAACGCCAAAGCCGCAAGCAGGGTTGTTGGAGCCCGTTGCAAACGACGGCGTGTCAACTGGGCTTTCGAGGCAGCGGTTGCGTAAATGACATCAAGCGTTTAAATTGCGGTACCATGGCAGTTTCTCTGTTCCTCGCCCTCGTTCGGTTGGCGCTGGTTGGCGCGCTGTTGCTGCTGAATTTCTCCTGCCTCGCGCAGTGTTTGTGGCCGGCTTACGTGGTCATGCATTCCGGCGACAGCATCAACGGGGCCATTCGCCTGAGTCCAATGCACCAGCAGCAGGCTCGCATCAAGTTCGTGCCTCTGCCCGGAGCCACACAGCTGGTGCTCAGGCCAGAAGAAGTGCGGTCTTACGGCTACATTAAGGGCATCGACACCGTGCGGTACTTGGCGTGCAGCTTTCCCATGGGCACGGTATCGAGCTACACCAAGCTGGTAAACAGGCAGCACCAAGTAGTGAACGGCATGGCCAACCTGGTGATGCGATTGTTTCTTCGGCAGCTTGTGGCCGGCTCCGCGCAGCTCTACGAGCGCAACGTCGTGAACGGAGGCCAGGGCGCCTCCGCGAGCCGGCGCGAGTTGTTGCTCTCCCGCCGGGGCCAGCCAATAGTGAATACCTACTGGTGGAATTTTCCCAAAAACGCCGCTTCTTTCTATTGGCGACAACACTGCCCTAGCGGCCGACCTGCAGCGAGGCCGCTACCATTCGCGCGACCTGCCGCAGATAGTGCGACGCTACAACCGGGAAAAGCCCACCTCACCCACCTCCCCTCCGTAAACAGGAAAATGCGGCGAAAATGCCAACGGTTATTGCCCGCATTTTCAAATCCTGTTTATCTTTGCAGTCCCATCCAAAACGCTGGTCGGGAAACAAGCCGATTTAGCTCAGTTGGTAGAGCAGCTCATTCGTAATGAGCAGGTCGTTGGTTCGAGTCCAATAATCGGCTCAGATTAAGATAACCGGAGCACCCGGGAAACCGCTTCTCACGTCGTGAAAGCAGTTTTCCGGGTTTTTTGCGTCTGGGGGTCTCGGTTCTCCACGACGCGAAGCCGGGGGCTTCCTACGCGAGGAACGTCCCCATGTATGGTTGCCCAATTTATGTTGCGAAGCGACAAGAAAGCCATGGCCGGAAGGTGCCCGCTTGAAACGCGCCGACAAGCACGTAAGCCGGAATCTTGGAATACAGAACGGTAATGTAGCTTGCGGGGCCAACCGTCTATCCCGGCTGGCCTTGTTCTGTTCATGGCTTCCTTCTCCGCCGAATTGCAGGTGGCTGGCCAGCGCTACCCCGTGCGGCACTGCTCCTATGAATTTACTCAAGCCACCGGTGAGCGGGGCCGGGTGAGCGCCAAGGTGCGCCACGGCCTGGTGCGCCTGACCCTGGACGTGCCCCACGACGACGTGCTGCTGGGCTGGGCCGCCGCCCCGCACAAGCCCCTGGGCGGGCAGGTTGTGTTTTTTGACGGGAGAGGCGGGCCGGTGCTGGAAACGCTGGCCTGGGAAGCGGGCGAGTGTGTGGGCTACCGGGAGGACTTTGCCAGTGGCGAGGCCGACGCGGGGGCTTACGTCTGCCACCTGACCATTGCCGCCCCGCAGTTGAGCATGCGCCCCGGCGGGCCGGCCGCGTACGTGTCCCCGGCCCCTGGCGAGCACGGCGGCCCGCAACAAGGGCTGGTTGACCCGTTTGTGGTACCACTGCTGAATGCGACCCCAGCGGCCGAAGCGGTGGCGGAGGCGGTGGCCGAAACGGTAGCGGCCTCGCTCCTGGTGCCCATAGCACTGATACTGGCCCTGATACTGGGCAGCACCACCCCGGCCCAGGCGCCGGGCATTCCACAGCCGCACTTCCCACCCATTAACCCTGATGAGTTGCGCCTGCGCGAACTCGTGGCCAAACACGCGGCTGGCACGCTGGCCCCCGACGAGGAAGCCGAATTGATTGCCTTGCTTGGCAAGGTCAAGGGCATTCACATTCAGCGGTTAGAAAATTTGAACGCATCCGGCCCATTGCGGGGCAACGAGCAGCCGCTGCCAGGCTTCTACCTAACCGACTTAGCCTATACCAAGCGACCGCAGGCGGATGTGACCAAGTTGCGTAGTCAATTTGCTTCCGTGCGAAAGCAGTTCGTTAAAGACCTCGTCGCCGACCCAGCTAAGATTGCGCACCTCAAAAAGGTTGGAATGAATGATGCCGACCTTGAACTTATGGCCAAAGGTGGTGTGCCGAAATCGTACCGCGTGCATCACAAATTGCCACTCGACGACGGAGGCGACAACTCAGTTACCAACTTAATGCTTATTGAAGACGACCCTTGGCACTTGGCTATCACAAACCTCCAAAACGTAAACACGGTGGGGCTGCAACCGGGTCAAACTATTAACTTGAAGTGGCCGATGTACAACGGCGACATCTATCCCTAATTTCATGGAAGCGACTTTAGAAGCTCAACTTAATAGCATCCAGGCAATTCAGCAGGAGTTCGACCAGCAAATGGAATCGCCGGCTCCGGTAGACGAGATAGTCCGCCTGACGATTGCTGCCCGTCAGCAGCTTGAAGGCTACGACGTGCCCCAAGCCTACCTGAACGTATTAGCCGTCACCAACGGTGTCGAGTGGAACGGTTGCCAGCTTTACGCTAGTCGGGACCGAACATTTTTCAATGAAGCCGGCTGTGTTAAATACGCCGTGCGCGGATTAGTTGAGGCCAACGAAGCGTGGCGCATACTCGACTATAACCGCGGGTACGTGTACTACGGCGAGTCTGGCCTCGACTTGTACCGCCACAATCTGGCAACCGACGGGTTTGAAATCTGTACGCGGGTAGGTCTTACGGTAGTGGAAAGCTTTAACACAGCCGGAGAACTACTAACACGTGTGTTTGAATTAATGCTGGAATAATTCTTAACTATGAAGCTGTTTAAAAGTCGGTTCGCTGCTGTAGAGACGCATAGTTGCGTCTCGTCGTTGAATAACATCGGCGTTTTTGGTTCAACTAATAAGACGCAAATATGCGTCTCTACACCGTTCTTCTGACTTTCTAAACAGCTTCTATATGTTGGGCAATTACTCAAGGACGAACAAATAGCTTATGACCTTGCCTTAGCCACCGGCGAGCGGGGCTGAGGGTGGCCAAGGTGCGCCACGGCCTAGTGCAGCTAACCCTGGACGTACCCCACGACGGTGTTTTGCTGAGTTGGGCCGCCACACCGCACAAGCCGCTGGCCGGCCGCGTACGTGGCCCCCCGCCCGGGAACACGGCAGTCCGCCACAAGGGCTGGTTGACCCGTTTGTGGCGCCTCTACTCACGCCTGCGCCGGTGGCGGTCCCAGAGGCGGTGGCCGAAACGGTGGCGGCCTCGCTCCTGGTGCCCATAGCGCTGATATTGGCCCTGATACTGGGCAGCACCACCCCGGCCCAGGCGCCGGGCTTGCCGCCGGTGGACCGCGACGAGGCACGGCTCCGCTACCTAGTGGCGCAGCACGCCGCCGGCTCGCTCCGGGGGAAGAAGCCGAATTGATTGCCTTGCTGGCCAAAGTGAAAGGAATTCGGGTAAGCTCGCTGGCGGACCTGGATGTGATGGGTCGCTACAAAAAGCAGCCCCAGGCACTGCCCGGTTTTCACTTTGAGGAAATTACTTACACCAAACGCATGAAGGCGGACACCGACGCCTTGCGCCGCAAGTTTGACTCGAGCGTGCGGGCCAAGTTCATGAAGAAAATCAGTTCTGACCCGGCCTATGAGCGCCAACTACGGGCAGCTGGATTCGACGACCAAGCACTAAAAATAATGCAGGGCGGCCACGTTCCTACAGGTTGGCAAGTGCATCATAAGCTGCCGCTGGACGACGGGGGGGACAACAGTTTCGATAATTTGCTTTTGATTAAAAATACACCTTACCACAGTGTGGTGACAGGATACCAAAAGACTTATACCGGCAAGTTGCAGCCGGGTCAAACGGTGCAGGTTAAGTGGCCTTCCTATAGCCAGGGAATTGTTTATCCACCCCAAAAGCCCTGATTTTCATTCATGATTCTATCATTTGAAATCTTTACTCTGGTGAACACCGTGCTTGACCGGCTTAAACAGTACGAGGTCAAAAAGCAGCCACCGCTTTCCAAAAAATCCCAGGAGGTGTTCAGGCGGCGCGTAGCGGATACGCTGTCCTACGAGTTGCCACCGGTGTACCTTGGGCTTTTGGCTGTTGCAGACGGACTCGATTGGAACGGCATCGTGCTGTACGCCAGCGAAACGCGGCTGCGTGATGACGATGAGCTTGACGCTCAGGGCCTGTTGGAGGCCAATATTCAGCTTCGCCTCGCCCACACGCCCGATAAGGATTTTGTCTATTTTGCGGAATCCGGGATGGACGCCTACCGACACAACTTGGCGGCAAATAAATTTGAGGTTGCGGACCGGGTGGTGGGCGATTCCGTTTTCGAACCCTTCGACACGGCCGAAGAATTGTTTCAGCACTTGCTGACGAATATGCTGAACGCGGGCGACGATGACGAGTCAGACTTTTAGCCCGTGTATCGGCGCAGCACGGACAGTTTCCAAACTGACCCAGACAAAGCACAGCCCATCTGTGCCGCCGATAATTTCACGATGAAGAGTTGGCGCTGAGACGAGCAAATCAGGCGGCCTGTAGTTACTCTTCGCGGCAGCCCTAACAGCCGTTGTCGAGACAGCACACCTTGATGCGGTAGACCAGCCCAGTGGCGGGGTGACGCACTTGCAGCAGGGCGAGGGGAAGGTGAAACGCTGGGACGAAACGTGGTGGCTGGTGCCGGCTAATCCACCTTGCCAACCATGCCTTACAGGGTTCGGACGGGAGAACTGCTCATCAGGGCCGCTTGATTAGAGCGCCGCGTTGGCATTTTTGGGCGCTTTGCGTTGCTTCCGCTCGGCTTTCATGCGCGGACGCACGCCGTCGTCGACGCCGCGGCCGGTGGGCTGCGGCTGGTACAGGGAGCCCGGCGTGGCGGAGGCCGGGGGCGCGGTTTCCATCTGGTAGCGGTGGGCAATGTTGGCCGACAGGCGCTCGGTGAAGTGGGGTGCTATCTGCTTGGAGATGACCGCGCCGCGGGCCTTCCAGCCCACGGGCAACTCCTGCCGGGGCCGCACCGAGGAGCGCACCATGGCATTCACCACTTTGGAGGGCGGGTCCATGGCGGCCATGCGGGGCGTGCCGCCGCTGTAGTTGGCGGCGTGGCCCCAAAAGGGCGTGTCCACGGCCCAAGGCTCGACGGTTACCACTTCGATGTTCTTGTAGCCTTGCAGGCGCAGCTCATGGTTGAGGGCCTGGTCCAGGTTGCGGATGGCGCCTTTGGTGGAAGCGTACACCGCGTGGTAGGCCAGCGGCACGTGGCTTTCCACCGAACCCAGGTTCATGAGCGTGCCCTGCCCTTGGCGCTGGAACAGCTTCACGGCCACCTGGCTGCCGTAGATGATGCCTTTCAGGTTCACGTCAATTATCTGCGAATAGTCGGCCAGGGGAATGTCCCAAAACTTGCCGATGCCGCCCACGCCCACGTCGTTCACCCACACGTCCACGCGGCCAAACTGCTGCACGGCGGCCTCGGCGAGGCGCTGGACTTGCTCGGGCTTGCTGATGTCGGTGGTGACGACCAGGGCCTGGCCGCCGCCGGCCCGGACCTTGGTAGCCACTTCTTCCAGCACCTCGGTGCGGCGCGCGGCCAGTACCACGTTGGCCTTCATGGCGCCCAGCTGCTCGGCCATGCCCCGGCCAAAACCGCTCGACGCCCCGATGATGACGTAGGTTTTGCCCTGCACTTTGCGCTGCACCGCCGGGCCGGGCTTGGAAGTGGCGCAGCCGCTCAGCACCGCCACAACCAGCAGCCAGCCCATGAGCTGGCGGCCCAGACGGACAAAACACGGACGGAGGACCATTGCGGGTGAAATACTGTAGTTGGGGCTCATGGCAAGGGAAGAACGGGGTGAGTCAGCAGTACCGGTTCCTACCGCTTGCTTTGGCGTAAAGTTGCTACGGTTGAGGCGGCAAAACCTGGCTTCGCGGCAAGCTGTTGTGGATACGGTCGGGCTCGGTTTTCCCAGTTGCTGCCCGCTATTTGCCACGGTTTGAGTGCCGGAACGGTGGCAGGGTGCAGCTTCTCGGATTTCTTTGTGCTTTGCTTGCAAACCCACTCTTCACGCCCAAAAAAATTTATGCACGCACCCGGCCTCATCATTGGCGGCGGCATTGCCGGCCTTACCGCCGCCGTGGCGCTGCAGCAGCGGGGCATTGCCGTGAAAGTGTGCGAGGCCGCGCCCAAAATTCTGCCCCTGGGCGCAGGCATTTGGATGGCACCCAACGCCATGCAGGTGTTCCACCGGCTGGGCCTGGCCGAGAAAATCAACGCCGCTGGCGTCCCCCTGCGCGACATTCAGGTGGTGGACGGGCAGATGCGGCCCATTATGCGCACCAACCAAGACCGGATTCGCCAAAAATTCGGCTACACCACCACGGCCATCAAGCGCGCGGCTGCAAGAGCTGCTGCTGCAAGAGCTCGACCCGGCCCAGGTGCTGCTGGCCAAGGCCTACGTGTCGCTGCGCCAAGAGCCCACCGGCTTGGCCGTGAGCTTCGCCGATGGCAGCACCATCACGGCCGACTTCGTGATTGCCGCCGACGGCATCCACTCCCCCATCCGCACGCAGCTTTTTCCAAGTGTGCGCTTTGCGGGCACCGGGCACGTGGTATGGCGGGGCATGTCGGAGGTGCAGCTTGCCCCAAAGTACAAACAGGCCATCATGGAAGCCTGGGCCGATGGCGTGCGCTTCGGCTTCTCGGAAGTGGCCGATGGCGTAGTCGATTGGTTTGCGGTGGTGAAGCCGGGCCTCGTTGGCCCCGACCGCCACCAGCTGAAGGCTCAGCTGCAAGCCGTCTTTCAGAGCTTCGCCTACCCCATTCCCGCCATTTTGGCCAGCGCAGAGGAGGCCCGCATCATTCGCAACGACATCGCCGACTTCGACCCCATCCGGCAGTGGAGCCAGGGCAACGTCTGCCTGATTGGCGACGCCGCCCACGCCGCCACGCCGTACATGGGCCAGGGCGGCTGCCAGGCCGTGGAAGACGCCTACGTGCTGGCTCAGTGCCTCGCTCAGGAGGCTACCCCGGAGCTGGCCTTCGCCGCCATGCAGCGCCTGCGCCGTAAACGGGCGACGCACATCGTGCGCACCTCGCGCCTCATCGGCCGGGCGGGCTACCTGACCAGCGTGGCCGGCGCTTTCCGCAATTTTGTGATGCGTGCCGCCCCCGCCCGGCTGGTTGAGCAGCAATTCTTCCAGGTGTATTCGCTGAACTACTAAGCGGTGCCCCACAACCTGCGCAGCAGCGGCCAGAGCAGCGCGGTGCTGGCTGGCTACTGAAGCTGTTGGGCTACTGCTTGCGGGTGGGCCAGTTTTTTGAACGAAGCCACCACGCCCGCGGCCTGGGCCAAAAACTCCGGCTCGGCTTCGATGTGGTTGCCCACCACCACCACGTCGGCGCCAGCGGCCAGTGCGGCGTACACCTTCTCGCCCGAATTCAGCCCACCGCCCACGATGATGGGCGTGGCTACGGCCTCCCGCACGGCCGCAATCATGGCGCCCGACACGGGGTTCTGGGCGCCGCTGCCGCCGTCCAGGTACATAATTTTGAGACCTAACTGCTCACCAGCTAGGGCGGTGCAGGCGGCAATGCCCGGCTTGTCGTGCGGCAGGGGCGCGGTGTTGCTCACGTAGGAAGCGGTGGTGGGCCGGCCCGAATCGACGAGCATGTAGCCCGTGGGCAGCAGCTGCAGGCCGCTGGCGCGCAGGCGCGGCGCAGCCACCACGTGCTGCCCAATCAGGAAGTCGGGGTTGCGGCCCGAAATCAGGGAGAGCAGCAGGATGCCGTCGGCGGGACCGTCGAGGTGCAGGCTGTGGCTGGGAAACAGCAGCACCGGCACCGTGGAGTGCTCCTTTAGCAACGTAATGAGGGCAGCCTGGTGCGAACTAAGCACCAAGCTGCCCCCCACGAAAAAGTAGTCGACCGGATGCGCCTGGCTCAGGCGCAACAAGTGCAACAAGCTGGTTTCAGTTAGATTATCCGGGTCGAGCAACACCGCCAGCGCCTTGCGGCCACGCTGCCGACGGGTGCACAGCTCATCATATAGACTGGGAGTGGGTGGACGCATCCGGGGAATCGAGGGAAACAGATGAGGCAACCGGAGCCGCCGCCGAAACGGGAGAGAACCCAGTTTCGGCGGGAGCGTAGCCGGGTGAGGCCGCAAGGTCGGGATTTTTGTGCGCCGGGAAAAACTCGCTCACTTTTTTTGTCACCAGCGCGAGGCCCACGGCGGCCACCTGCCCCACCAGTACCTTGCCGGTATCGGTCTGCAAGAAAGCCTTCAGCACCGAGCCAATCATTTTGGAGCGGGAGTTGGAGTTGGCATTCGCCTGGCCGTCTTCGTTGTCGAAGGCGTGTGAGGCCGGCAGGCGGCGGCTGTCGTCGTAGGGCAAGTCCTGGAAAGGGTCGTCCTCGAAGTCCTCGGTGTCGAACGGCGAGGGTTCGCGGTGCTGGTCCTCGTCGTGGGCAGCGTCTGCGTGGTACGACTGCGCGGCGGGCCTATTGCCAAAGCCAAAGTCGTCGGACTCGTACTCTTGCTCGGGCTGGTCGTTGTGGTCCTGGTCTTGCTGCTCCTGAAACACGGCGGCCGAAGCAGCGGCCGACTTGTAGCTGGTCTTGCTCTTGTAGCGCTTGCCGTTGCCGGCCGTGAAATACTGCGCGCCGAATTCGCTGTCCTGGTCTTGGTCCTGGTCAGCGCCGTCGAAGTCCGGGGTGTCCTGGTCGTCGAAATCCGGGTCGTAGCTCGCGTACTTGTCGTCGCTCCGCTTGCCGTAGCGCTTGCGCTTTTTGCCGCTGAAGGCTTTGGTGATGAGCCAGATGCTGCCGGCCAGGCCGGCGCCCACCAAGGCGACTTTGCCCGCCTTCACCGACTGGTCCTTGATGTGGTCCACGTCGCCGCGCAGGGCACGCTCGTACTCTAACTTCTTGCGTTCGAGAAATTCCTTTTCTTCTTCAAACAGAGGGTTTTGCAAGTCACTCATGGCGGCTAATCTTGGCGTTTGTCAGATTTGTAGATGGTGTCCTTCAACAGTTTGTTGGCGAGGCCTTGGAAGGCGGCTTTGTCAACGCCCACCAGCACCAGTACGAGCAGCAGCAGGTAGAAACCGGCCACGATGCCAAACCCCCACACGTGGCTGTCGAGGGCCTCGTTCAGGGCCAGGCCCGCAAAAACACTGAGGAAGATGACGAACATCAGCGCCAGTATCGCCAGGGTGACGCCGTGCAGGGTACCCACCAAGATGGTGGAAGTTTTTTGCTGAACTTCGAGCCGCACCAAGTCGATGCGGGTGTCGAGGTAGCCGGTCAGGTTGCCAATCAGGCTGTCGTTGCGGGGCGTTTTGGAGGTGTCGTCGTCGAAGGCCATACGGCGAGAAGATAGGGTGGCACAAAAGAACAGGAAGCGTGTGGCGCCGGCCCCTTCCCGAAGAAAAAGGGGCAGACTGCGCCGGTTCTACGAAAAATTCCGGCGCGCGGCTGACTTTTGTGCGGTCCTTTGTGTTTGCTGTCCAGCTGTGAGTCAGAATCATTATCAAGTTCTTGGAGTTGCCGCCAACGCCGCGCCCGCCGACATCAAGCGGGCGTATCGGCAGTTGGTGGTGCGGTATCACCCGGACAAGCACGGCGGTGACGTCCGCTATGAGGACCAGTTCAAGGCCGTTGCCACGGCCTACCGCATCCTCAGCGACCCGGGCCGCCGCGCCACCTACGACTTCCAGTTGGCGCAGGCCGCCCGGCGGGCCGAGGAGCTGCGGCGCCAGCAGGCGCACCGGCCCGCCACCCAGCACGTGTACGGCGTGCCCATGCCGCCGCCCGCGCCGCTGCGCACCCGCCGCCCGGCCGGCAGCCACGAGCGGCACTACCAGCGCATTCCGCGCCACAAAGCGCGCTTCAACCGGCGCGACTGGCTGCTCACGGGCCTGCTGCTGGCGGGCATTCTGCTGTTTTCGCTGGCCGTGAAAGTGACCATGGACCGCGTGACGGCCACCACCAACTACGAAGACGGCCTCCGCGCCTACGGCCAGGGGCAGCTGGCGGCGGCTTACAGCTTCATGGAGGAAAGCCTGCACTTCCGGCCCGACTACGCGCCCGCCCTGCGCCGCCGTGGCGAGCTGGAGCTGCTGCTCAACCACGACGCCAACGCCGCCCGGGCCGACTTTCAGGCCGCCTTGCTGCAGCCCCAGCCCCGCCGCGTGGCCGCCGACCTGCTCTACCGCCTGGGCCGCTGCGAAACCGCCTTGGGCCGCCCCGCCGCCGCCGAGCTCAGCTACACCCGCGCCCTGAAACTCGACAGCACCTTGAGCGGCGCCTACCTGGCGCGGGGCCAGGCCCGCCTGCTCGACCTCAACCGCCCCGAGCTGGCGCTGGCCGACCTCACGCAGGGCATCAACCAGCGCCGACGCACGCAGGCCGGCACGCCCTGGCACTACGTGCAGGTGCGGGGCGTGGCCCTGACGGCGCTGGGCCGCTTCGACGACGCCCAGGCCGAATACTTCCAGGTGCTGCAAGCCCGCCCCAACGACGGCCGCACGCATTTCCTGCTGGGCCGGCTGGCCACCCGCACCGGCAAGCCCGAGGCCGCCTGCGAGTTTTACCGGCGGGCCCTGCGGCTGGGCTACGAATACGCCCGGGAGGCGGAGGCCGAGTGTAAGTGAGGAGACGCAGGGATAAATTAAGCTTAAACCGTCATGCAGAGCGCCGCGAAGCATCTCGCGTGTGGTAGTAATCCAATCATTGAAAAAGCTAGTGGTGGCACGCGAGATGCTTCGCGGCGCTCTGCATGACGGCCTTTTTACTGTTGACTGGGCTAGCTAGTTAACAAACGCAAAGAACCGCTGCTGGCACGGGGCCGGCAGCGGTTCTTTGCGTTTGTTAACTAGCTCAGAAAGTTAGTTAGGCATCAACACCGTGTTCACGACGTGGATAACGCCGTTGCTCTGGAGCACGTCGGCGATGGTCACGGTCGAAACGCCGCCTTTCTCGTCTTTCAGCTCGATGGTTTTGCCCTTGGCCGTGGCCGTCAGGGTGCCACCGCTTACCGTCTTGAGGGTAGCGGTGCCTTTGCCGGCTTTGATGGCCTTCGTCAGGTCGGCGGCGGTCATGCGACTGGCTACCACGTGGTAGGTCAGGATTTTGGTGAGGGTTTCCTTGCTCTCGGGCTTCACCAGGGTTTCTACTGTGCCGGCGGGCAGCTTGGCGAAGGCTTCGTTGGTGGGGGCAAATACGGTGAAGGGACCGGGGCCTTGCAGGGTTTCTACCAGGCCAGCGGCTTTCACGGCGGCCACCAGGGTGGTGTGGTCTTTCGAATTAACGGCGTTTTCCACGATGTTTTTCGTGGGGTACATGGGCGCGCCACCCACCATTACAGTCTTGGCGGCCTGGGCCGAAACGGTGGTGGCAGCACCAACGCTGAACATGGCAACTAGGGCGAGCGAAAACAAAGTCTTTTTCATCAGGATAAGCAGATGCTTGAATGTTGTGAATGATACCCCACTTACGCGCCGACTTGCGCCGATGGATTGCCTCGACTGTATCTTTCTTGACAATGGGCGCCATCCAAAGGAATTTTCCTTTGTGCAAATCGCCTAAACTGGAGAGTGCAAGGCCCCAAAAAAATGCAGCCCAATGCGCTATCCGCGATGATTACGTCTGAGGCTCCTGGCGTCCGCTGCTGCTATCACCAGCTGGCCAAGGCCCACCGCACACGCCTTCGAAACACCGCTTGCTCTTTTGAGTAACTGAGGAGTACTTCTTCCAACGGCCCTGAGGTACTGGCATCAAAAACTATTTCGATGCACTCGAACTCAGTGAACTTATATGATACTCCCATTGGAGTGGGAATCCATCTGATTTGAAAACAGAGGCGCCAGATTACCCGCTCTTCTTCAGGAGCTGTTGGGTTAGAAACTGAATCGATGCATGCCCAAGTCGGTAATTCGGCATAAGTGATTTCCGAATTTTCCCATCTGGCCCATTCTTCGGGCTTCTGCGTGGTTAGCTTTTCCGCATACCACCGCCGAAGGAGGGCCTGTTTTTGAGCAAGCGAAGCTGTCGGCGTTGGCCACAGCAGCATCCCAGCAAACTCGATTCGGCCGGTGCTGGCGTCACGGGGCCAACTCGGTATCTGTTGCGCAAAACATCCACTGGCCAGTACCAGCCATAGAAACAGAAAAGTGGCACCGCGAATCTGCAAACCCATGCGCTAAAGTATATCCTTTTGCAAAAGAAGCCCATAACTATTGGCTGAGCTTTGTGCTGAATAAATACCGCGCTTCCCCTGCATTGGTCTGCCTTTCCCTTTCTGCGAGAGAGTGGCAGCGCGGTTTGCTCTACCTGCTCAAAACATTTGCCCTGCCTCCTACTTGCTGCTACATGCGTCTTTTTACCCTCCTGCTTTTCCTGCTTGTTGCATTTGCCTCCCACGCCCAAAACGTAAGCACCGTGGCCGGTACCGTGCGCGACCGCGCCACCCAAGAGGTATTGCCCGGCGTCAGCATCACGCTGGAAGGCACGGAGTTCGGCACCGCCACCGACGCCGAGGGGCGCTACCGCCTCACGGGCGTGCCGGCCGGCGCCTACAACCTGCGCGCCACCTTCGTGGGCTACGACCCGCTCCTGCGCTCCAACATTGCCCTAAGCAGCGGCAACGTCAACACCCTCAACCTGGAGCTGAACACCGTGCCCCAGGCCCTGGGCGAAGTGACCGTGACGGCCAGCCGCGCCATTCGGGTGGCCACGCCCGAAACGCCCTTGAGCGTGCAGCGCCTCACCACCGAAGAAATCAAAAGCAACCCGGGCGGCAACTTCGACATTTCCAGGGTAGTGCAAAGCCTGCCGGGCGTGGGCGGCGGGGGCAGCGGCGGCACGGCCGGCTTCCGCAACGACATCATCATCCGGGGCGGGGCGCCGAACGAAAACGTGTATTACCTGGACGGCATTGAGGTGCCGGTCATCAACCACTTCCCCACCCAAGGCAGCGCGGGCGGCCCGGCCGGCATCCTCAACGTGAGCTTCATTGAGGACGTGACGCTGAGCAGCTCGGCGTTTAACGCACGGTACGACAACGCCCTGAGCTCGGTGCTGCAGTTCCGACAGCGCGACGGCAATTCCGAGCGCATTCAGGGCAACCTGCGGACGTCGGGCACCGAAGTGGCGGCTACGCTGGAAGGGCCGCTCACCTCCAACACCACGTTTCTGGCCTCGGCCCGGCGCAGCTATTTGCAGGTGCTGTTCAAGCTGATTGACTTGCCCATCCGGCCGGATTTCTACGACTTTCAATTCAAGACGACGACCAGGATTTCGCCCAAAACCACGCTCACTACCCTGGGCCTGGGCGCCATCGACCACTTTGAGGTAGTACCCCCCAAGGAAAGCTCGCCGTCCAAAGAATACATCCTGCGTTCCAACCCCACCATCGACCAGTGGAACTACACCGTGGGCCTGAACCTACGCCGGCTGGTAGACAACGGCTTCGTGAACGTGGCCCTGAGCCGCACCCAGCAGGCCAGCGACGCCAACGCCTTCGAGTACGGTTTTGAGGGCCAGGAAGCCTACCGCAAGCTGGGCGCCCGCACCGGCGAAACCGAAAACAAGCTGCGCGCCGACGTGAACAAGCGCGTGGGCCGCTGGCAGTACAGCTACGGCCTGGTGGGCCAGCTGCAGCACTACGACAACAACCTCGTGCAGCGCCTGCGCAGCGAAGTGCGCGACACCGCCACCGGCCAGCTCGTCAGTCCCGGCGTCACGGTGCGCTTCCAGACCGACCTGGACTTCGTTCGCTACGGCGCTTTTGCCCAGGCCACGCGCACTTATGGCGCCGAAAATCGCCTGACCGTGTCAGCCGGCATCCGGGCCGACGGCACTTCGGCCTTCACGGAAGGCTACCGCCTCGACCGCACGCTGTCGCCCCGCGCCTCGCTGAGCTACGCCCTGCTGCCCACGCTCAACCTGAACGCCTCGCTGGGGCGCTACTTCAAGATTCCGCCCAGCACCATTCTTGGTTTTACCAACGAAGCGGGCAGGCGCGTGAATGCCAACGGCCGCTACATCCGCTCCGACCACGCGGTGGCCGGGCTGGAGTGGCTGCCGGGCAAGGCCACCCGCTTCACGCTGGAAGGCTTTTATAAGAAGTACGCCAACTACCCGGTGTCGGTGCGCGACGGCATCAGCCTGGCCAACTTGGGCGGCGACTTCAATGCCATCGGCAACGAGGCCGTGACCAGCACGGGCAAGGGCCGCGCCTACGGGGCCGAAGCCTTTTTTCAGCAGAAGCTCAGCGGCAAGCTGTTCGCCATCGTGTCGGCCACCGGTTTTCGCTCGGAGTTTACGGGGCTGGATGGCATTTACAAGCCCTCGGCCTGGGACACGCGTTTCCTGGGTTCGGCGCTGCTGGGCTACCAGCTGGGCCGCGGCTGGGAGCTGGGCGCCAAGTACCGCGTGGGCGGCGGCGGGCCCTACACACCCTACGACGAAGAGGCCAGCCGCGCCAGCTACCAAGCCGTGGGCACCGGCATTTTGAACTACCGCCAGCTCAACACCCGGCGCCTCGCCGGCTTCCAGCAGCTGGACCTGCGCCTCGACAAGAAAATCAGCCTGCGCCGCCTGAGCTTCGATTTCTACGTCGACGTGCAGAACGCCCTGCTCACCAAGCCCGTCTCGGTGCCCACCTACACCTTTGAGCGCACTGCCGACAACGCCGGCTACACCACCACCGACGGCCAGCCCCTGCGCCCCGACGGCCGCAACGCCAACCCCATCCTGCTAGCCGATGATGATGCGCTGGTAGTGCCGACAATTGGGTTCATCGTGGAGTTCTAGGATACCCTACTAGGACTAGGTACTTGCGTTTAACACATTAAAATAGCTGGTCATGCTGAGCGCAGCCGAAGCATCTCGCCCGCTCCATCTGTCATGTTGAGCGTAGCGAAACATCTTCTCACGGCTTCTGGCTGGATAAGGTCCTTCGCTGTGCTCAGGATGACAAGAGGCGCGGGCGAAATGCTTCGACTCCGCTCAGCATGACCGGCTATTTTACTTAAGCGGCTACTTTACTTGAGGGGGAAATTGTGATTTAGCTACTGTTGACGACCTACTTACGCTTTCCCACGAAAAACCCCGACTGATTGGGCCAGCCGGGGTTGAGAGACATTTATACCACGGGGCTACTCGCCTATTGCACCACCACCTGGGTTTGCTGCACGAACCCCTCTTGGTGCATGCGCACGAGGTAGAGGCCGGGGGCCAGCGGGGCGCTGTTGAGCAGAATCGGGTTGCCGCCTTTTTGCAGGGAGGTGTGCTGGCTAAATACTTTGCGGCCCTGGCCGTCCATTACTACAATCTCGGCGGCGCCGGGGCGCTGGGCTTCCACGCGCAGGTTGAGGCGCTGGCCTTGGATGAGGGGGTTGGGGTAGGCTTGCAGCCAGAGCGGGGCGGCGCCGGTATTGCTTTTGGTAGCCAGGGCGGTGCGCACCAAGGTCCAACGCTGGGCGGGCTCAAAGCCGTTGTCTTCCCAGACGTTGGCGCGGTAGCCCGGCGCGGGGCTGGCGTTGCCAATTTCCAGCACCTGCGACACGCCGGCCGCGTTGGCCGAGTTTTTCAGGGTGAATTTGTAGCGGCCGTTGCCGTTGGGGTCGGTGATGAGCCAGCGCTGGGCGTCGTCGCCGGTGGCCAGCAAGACGTTCTGTTCCAGCAGCGCGCCAATGGTTTTGCTGAGGCCCACGGTTTGCACGTACATCACCGTGCCCAGGTGGCGCAGCTTGAAGGAGCCGTCGGTTTGCAGCTCGAAGACGTAGCGCTGGGCGTTGATGCCGTTGTCGCCCCACTGCGCCACGGCGGCTCCGGCCGTGGCCAGGTCCCGGTCTATGTCCAGGCACAGGGCGGTGCCCGCCGGCACGCCAAAGGCCGCGGCCGAGCCGTCGGCCACCGTTCCGTAGCGGGTGATTTTGTAGATGCCGCCGTTGGTGAGGGGGCCCTGCGCTGAAGCAACATGGCCAGCGCCCAGCAAAGCAAGCGTAGCCAGTGCGCTAAAGAGTACCGTTTTTCTCATAAGTGTTGGGGTGGGTTTTTGTGAAGAAAAATCAAACGATTTCAGAAAAGCAGGACGCAGATAATGCGCGCTACAGATTTCTAGCAGGTTTGGGAGAAGACAAGTATATGGATTTATTTTCGTTTTTACACAATCGTTTGTGTAAAAACGAAAATTTCTCACTTCCTAGGTGTATAGTCCCAGGGTGAGGTGGTGTATTTTCCGGTTCAGAATTTCGCACAATGCTATGGGACAGATACTCCACGGGTGCGCCCGCACAACTCAGGCAGTACGGGGTGCTATCCAACGTAGTCAGGAAAGCCTACAAGCGCTAGCCGCCCGCCACGGCGTCAACCCGAAAACCGTCGCCAAATGGGGCAAACGCCCCACGGTTCAAGACGCCCGGATGGGCCCCACACCGGCTTCAACGGTGCTCACGGCCGAGCAAGAGGCCGTGGCTGTCGCTTTTCGCCGCCACACGTTGCTGGCCCTCAACGACTGCCTCTACGCCTGGCAAGCCACGATTCCGCACCTTTCGCGTTCGGCCCGGCACCGTTGCTTTCAGCGCCACGGCGTCAGCTGCCTGCCCTTGACGGAAGATGGGCTGCGCGTGCCCAGAAACAAGTTTAAGGACTGCCCCATCGGCTACCTGCACGTCGGTTTTGCGGAAGTGCAATCCGAAGAAGGCCGCCAACATCTGTTCGTGGCCATTGACCGCACCAGCAAAGTGGCCTTTGCCGAGCTGCAGCCGCAGGCCACCAAAAGGGCCGCCGCCGACTTTTTGCGCCGGGTGCTGGCCAAGCTGCCGTACCGGCGGGTGCATGCGGTGCGGACCGACAACGGCGTCCCGTTCGGCAACATGCGCCACCAGCCTTGGGCCTTTCGCCACATCTTCGACCGCGTCTGCGCCGAGCACGGCATCGAGCACCGCTTCACTAAGCCGGGCCATCCCTGGACCAACGGCCAGCTCGAGCGCATGAACCGCACGAGTAAAGAAGCGACGGTCCAGCGCTACCATTACCAGACCACGGCCGAGTTAAACGAGCACCTGCAGGCCTTTTTGCTGGCCTATAACCACGCCAAACGATTGAAGACCTTGCGCGGCCTCACTCCGCACGAATTCGTGTGCGCCCAGTGGCAGAAAAATCCCGTTAATTTTAACCACGACCCGACCCACCTCACGCTGGGACTATACACCTAAACAACCCCGTCACGCCGAAAGCCCGTCATGTAGAGCGCAGCGAAGCATCTCGTGTGCAGTAGCAATTCAATCGATTGGTTTACTACCTCACGCGAGATGCTTCGCTGCGCTCTGCATGACGGATAATTCAGTTCGGCGCTGAAGCACTTTCAGCCCAACAATAACCTACTGCGCCGCTAACTTGTAGCCGCATTAATCTACCCTTCGTGACCTACCCCGACTTCGCCGCCCGCTGGCGCAACTCCGGCGGCGCCGAGCGCGCCAACTACGGCCTCTTCCTGCAAGACCTCTGCGACCTGCTGGGCGTGCCGAAGCCGGCCCCGACCACTGACACTGCCTCCCAGGACCAGTACGTGCTGGAGCGCGCCGTCACCTTCCACGACGGGCCCAAGAAGAGCACCGGCCGCATCGACTTATACAAGCGCGTTATACAAGTGCGGCTGCTTTATATTGGAGACAAAACAGGGCGTAGGCAGTAATTTTACTGGCTTAGATTCCGAAGCACCGGACAAGGACAGGCGTGAACTGGGCCTCAGCCCTGAGAAGCGCCGTTACGGCCACGCCACCCGCGGCACGATAAAATGGGAGCAGATGATGCAGGCCGCCCGCCAGCAGGCCCTGGGCTACGTGCGCGCCCTGCCGCCCGACGAGCCCCGGCCCCTGTTTGTGCTGGTGGTGGACGTGAGCTACTGCATCGACGTGTACGCGAACTTTGCCGGCGTCGGCGATTCCTTCGTGCCCTTTCCCGACCAGGCCCGGTTCCGGCTGCCGCTCTCGGCGCTGGCCGACGAGGGCACCCGCGCGCTGCTGCGCCAGGTGTGGGAGACGCCCCGCGAGCTGGACCCCAGCCGCCGCGCCGCCCGCGTCACGCGGGAGCTGGCCGGCTACCTGGCCGGCGTGAGTGCCCAGCTAGAGCGGGCCGGGCACGCGCCCGAAGTGGTGGCCCAGTTCCTGATGCGCTGCCTGTTCACGATGTTCTCGGAGGACGTGGGGCTGATTCCCAAAACCAGCTTCACGGGCATGCTGCGCACCTACTCCACGCCGAAGCTGCGCGAGTTTCTGCCCGATGCCCTGCGCGGCCTGTGGGCCACCATGGACACCGGCGGCTTCTCGCCCGACCTCAAGGCCCGCCTGCGCCGCTTCAACGGCAAGCTCTTCCACGACGCCACCGCCCTGCCCCTCACCCCCGACCAGATGGCCCTGTTGCTCAAAGCCGCCGAAGCCGACTGGACCGAGGTGGAGCCCGCCATCTTCGGCACCCTGCTCGAACGCGCCCTCGACCCCAAGGAGCGCCACAGCCTGGGCGCCCACTACACCCCGCGCCGCTACGTAGAGCGCCTGGTGCTGCCCACCGTGCTCGAACCCCTACGCCGGGAGTGGACCGCCGCCCAGGCCGCCAGCGCCCGCCGCCTCGACGAAGGCCAGCCCCGCGAGGCCCGCCAGGAGCTGGTGCGCTTCCTCACCCGCCTCACCTCGCTGCGCATCCTGGACCCGGCCTGCGGCTCCGGCAACTTTCTCTACGTCACGCTGGAGCACCTCAAGCGGCTGGAAGGCGAGGTGCTGGCCGCCATCAACGCCTTCGGCCAAACTGGCCTGCTCGACCTCGGCGGGGGCACCACCGTGTCGCCCCGGCAGCTGCTGGGCCTGGAGCTGAACCCGCGCGCCGCCGCCATTGCCGACGTGGTGCTGCGCATCGGCTACCTGCAGTGGCACCTGCGCACCCACGGCATCACCCAGCTGGCCGAGCCCCTGCTTGATGAGTACCAGAACATCCGCCAGCAGGACGCGGTGCTGCGCCACGACGCGCCCACGCCCCGCCGCGACGCCCACGGCCAGCCCGTGACCCGCTGGGACGGGTTTACAATGAAAATCAATCCCGTCACGAATGCCGAAGTGCCTGATGAAAAGGCACAGGTTACGGTTTTAGATTATCCTAAACCTGAACCCGCTAAGTGGCCAGATGCTGATTTTATTATTGGGAATCCGCCGTTTGTGGGCATGAAAAGAATGCGACTTGCGCTAGGTGACGGTTACGCCGAAGCACTTCGCAAAGCTTACAAAGGTGTAGTGCCTGACTCCGCCGATTTGGTTATGTATTGGTGGTACAATGCTGCCAAACTGTTGCAAGCCGGAAAAGTCGAACGCCTCGGATTTATTACCACCAACTCCATCACAATGATTTTTAATCGTCGTATGATAGAGCAATTTCTGACTGATGAAAAGTCTCCTATTTCGCTTGACTTTGTAATCCCAGACCATCCTTGGGTAGACGGGGCAGAAGGTGCGGCTGTTCGCATTGCTATGACCGTAGCGCAACGTGGTTCCTCAACTGGAAGACTGCTAACCGTAATTAATGAGCGTGCAACATCTGATGAAACTGTTGAAGTTGATTTTGCCGAGCAAGAAGGCGTAATCAATTCTGATTTGTCAGTTGGCGCAGATGTTACAATCACTAGAATTTTAGAATCAAATTCTGGCCTCTGCTTTTTGGGCGTAAAGTTCTACGGCCAGGGCTTTGTCATTGACAATCTGACAACTAAAGCGTTAGAGTCAACAAGTAGCCGGAATCTAATCAAAAGATTTATCGGTGGACAAGACTTGGTTAAATCTCCTCGTGGGCTGCATGTTATTGATGCGACTGGATATACGACCGATGAATTAACACAGCAATTCCCTGACGCATACCAACGGCTTTTAATGCACGTTAAACCTGAGCGAGACCATAACCCACGCGAATCAAAGCGTCAAAAGTGGTGGCTATTCGGGGAGAACCAGCCTTCAATGAGGGCGGCAGTAAAAGGTCTGAGCCAGTACATCGTGTCGGCCGAAACCGTAAAGCATCGCACCTTCACATTCGTTCCAGGAGATTGGGTAGCGGAAGGCACAGCAGTCGTAATAGCTTCTGATGATGCATTCACGTTAGGTGTTTTGTCAAGTCGAATTCATATGGTTTTTGCATTGGCATCCGGTGGCGATTTGGGCGGTAATACGCCACGCTACAACAAATCCCGCTGCTTCGACCCATTCCCTTTCCCCGCCGCCACGCCAACGCAGCAGGCCCGCATCCGCGAGCTGGCCGAACAGCTCGACGCCCACCGCAAGCGCCAGCAGGCTCTGCATCCCAGCCTCACCCTCACCGACCTCTACAACGTGGTGGAGAAGCTGCGCGCCGCCCAGCCCTTGTCGGCCAAAGACCAGACCGTGAACCAGCAGGGCCTCGCTTCCGTGGTCCTCAGCCTGCACCAGCAGCTCGACAACGCCGTAGCCGACGCCTACGCCTGGCCCGCCCCCTTGCCAGAGGCCGAGATTCTCACGCGCCTCGTGCGCCTCAACCACGAGCGCGCCCGTGAGGAAGCCGGCGGGCACGTCCGCTACCTGCGCCCGGCCTACCAGGGGCAAGGGGATAAGGAAAAAGGGATAGGGAATACGGGCACTAGCCAGCCCGCCCTTGCGCTCGCCGTATCCCCTGTCCCCTCTTCCCCTATTCCCTTCCCCACCGAGCTGGCCCAGCAGATGCAGGCCCTGCGCGACGCCCTCCAGCAAGCCGCCCAGCCGCTGAGCGCCGCCCAGGTAGCCGCCGGCTTCAAGCGCCTGAAACCCGAGAAAGTGGAGCCGCTGCTGGCCACGCTGGCCGCTTTAGCTTTGGTGCGGCAGACGCCGGAAGGGGCTTACGTGGCGTAGCCGCCGGCCCTGGCGCATGTGCCCCGCCGCCCTTGGGCAGTAGCGCGACCGTGCCCAGCGGGTACGCTGACCACGGAGCTGCGCTATCGTAGTGGCACAGAAGCAGGCACACAGCGGACCGAGCCGCCGGTCCGACCGCCCTAGGCGGTCCGACCGGTCATTGTTGCCCTGATGTGGCGCGCCCTTCAACCGGTCGGACCGCCTAGGGCGGTCGGACCGGACAATACGCCTACTGCGGCCCCGGCCAAACGCTCAGGCTGGGCGGCCGGGGGCTTGCGCGGCCGTCGCGGGGTCTTCGGGGCGCTGGGCAAAAATTCGTTCCCGCAGGGCCTGAGCCAGGGCCTGGTTGTTCCAGTACTGGCCGTGCGCGGCCAGCGGGGTGCGGGCGTCCTCGTCGATGCGGTTGTCCACGGCCTGGTAGCCCGGTATCTGGTCGGCCGGCGCCGCGTCGTAGTAGTCCAGCTTGCCGCTGATGATGTCGTTGGGCGAGTGAATGTTAATCCACGTCACGTAGTGGCGCGCCCGCCACGCGCGCAGCAGCGGCTGCACCGAGGCCGTGAGCGGCGGGCGCACCGACGTGGCGTTGGTTTGGGTGTGGAAGATGTAGGCCGTTTTGTCGAGGGGCGAGCCGAAGGTGATGAGGCCGCCGGTGCGGGCATCGGCGTGCAGCGGGTGCCCCATGCTCTCGTCGAGGTGCAGCGTGGCGTTGAGCGCGTCGTAGGCCACCACCGAGCCGAGCGAATGCCCCGCCAGCACAATCCGGTCGTAGGCCAAGGGCAAGGGCGCGCGGGGGTCGTCGCTGGCCCCTTGGCGGGCCCCGTAGAGCGCGCAGGCCGTTTGGTAGGCTTGGCGCCTTACCTCCTTGCGCACCCGATGAAACCGGTCCACCTTGTAGGCGTCGAGATAGATGGCCACGTCGCCCATGTACTGCACCAAAAAGCTTCGCAGGTACAAGCTGATGCCCACCGTGGCGCCCCACACCGCCCCAATGAACCCCCGGCGCACAATGGCGGCCCAGTTGGGCGTTTTAAGTTCTTCGGGCAGGGCGCCGAGCCAGCCGGGCAGGAGCCCTTGGATGCCGCTGAGCACCACGCTGGGGTTGGGCTCGCCGGGAGCCAGCGCGTGGTCGATGGTGAAGTAGTGCCACGCCGTCACGAACGTGGCCACCACCAGGGCCACGCCGGCCACCACCAGCAGCGTCCAGGTGAGACCCCGCACCAAATTCACGATTCGCAGGGCGGCCAGCTGCCGGGCTTCCCGGGGGCTGAGTGGCAGCCGGCTGCTCGCCTTGCGCTTCAGCTTGCCAAGCTTTAGCATAACTTTTTGGCTGAGCCACAGGCCGGTACCAGCCAGCAGGGCCGGCCCCAGCAAAATCAGCAGGTCCAGGGTGAGGTAGTCCACCAGCTTGGCCGGCATTTCCGACAGCTTCGAGAACCCCAGCAGGTTGGCGCCCGCCACCAGCGTCAGCAGGGTGTTCACGACCACCAGCGACACCACCAGCAGCAGGGCCGCCAGCAGGCCCCACATGGTTTGGTTGGGGATGGCAAATTCCCGTATCCCGCCGAACAGCCACCGCCGGAAGGTTTTGGCTTTCTCGCCTCGCCGGGGGCGCAGCCGCAGCCCCCGCCACCCCGCCGAGGCCATGAACCGCACCACTTCCGACAGCGAGATGTTGCCTTCCGTGAGGGGCGCCCAGTAGGTCTCGTACACGTGCACCGTGCGAGCGGCCTGCCCGTCGAGGCTGGCCACTTGCAGCTCGGCCCGGGGCAGCCAGGTTTCGCGCCGGCGGTCGGGGTCCAGAAATCGGACGTGGGTCACGACTGGGGCGCCCGGCGGCTGGGGGCCCTGCAACAGCTCCACCACGGCGGCCAGGGTGGCAAACGGCACCTGCTGGCCCATGCCGTGGGTCACGAGCAAGGCCACGGGTTTTTGGGGGTCTTCGGTTTCGGCGCCCGACACGGGCCGGGTCAGCGAGGTGGTTGCGATGTGGGAAGCAGCCAACTCCACTGCCCGCCCGGGCTGCTTTTCTTCTTGCTTCATCTCTGGTAGAATTGACTTGGCTCGCTAAATATAGGGGCCCGAGGTAAGCTGGCCGGCCCAAAAATTTGTTGTTGCGGCACCGGAGCGGCCGTGCCAGCGGCAGTTACTCCGGGCCGCACGCCTCAGGTATCAGCCCGGCCCAACGCCGCGGCAAGCTCCTACGTTAGCCCTGGCATGACGAAAGCTGTTTTCATTGCCACCGCCGAGCCCTACAGCGGCAAGTCCCTGGTGGCGCTGGGGCTGGTGAACATGCTGCTGGGCCAGGCCCGCAAAGTCGGCTACTTCAAGCCCCTCATCGACCACGACCCCGCCCAGCAGCCCGACGCGCACATCGGCACGGTGGCGGCCCACTTCAAGCTGCCGCTGCCCCCCGCCGACACCTACGCCTACACCCGCGCCGAGGCCCTGCGCCTGCTCGAAGCCGGCGCTCAGGGCGAGCTGATTGACCACATCATCCGCAAGTTCAAGCAGTGGGAAGACGCCCACGACTTCACCGTGGTGGAGGGCAGCGACTTTGTGGGCGCGGGCACGGCCATTGAGTTCGACGCCAACGTGTCCATTGCCAAAAACCTGGGCGTGCCGGTCATCCTGGTGGTGTCGGGCGCCAGTAAAGGCACGGCAGAAACCATCAGCGCGGTGCTCACGCTCATGCAGGGCTTTGAGGCTCGCGAGGTGCCGGTGCTGCTGGTAGTGGCTAACCGCGTGGCGCCCGCCCAAGCCGACGATGTCCGCCAGCTCTTGCGCAGCCAGCTGCCGGCCGAGGTGCTACTGGCCGTCATCCCCGACGACCCCAACCTGCTCCACCCCACCATGCGAGAAATTCACGCCGGGCTGGACGGCAAATTGCTCTTCGGCGAAGACCAGCTGGGCGCGCAGGTCGACAACTACATCATCGGGGCTATGCAAGTGCCCCAGTTCCTGAACTACCTCAAAGACAACGTACTGATTGTGACGCCCGGCGACCGGGGCGACATCATCGTGGCCGCATTGCAGGCCAACATGTCGGCCAACTACCCGCGGGTGGCGGGCCTCGTGCTCACGGCCGGCTCCGAGCCCGACGAGCCCATCCTGCGCCTGTTGAAAGGCCTGCCCAACGTGGTGCCCATCCTGGCCGTGCCCACCGGCACTTTCGAAACCACCACGCGCGTGGCCGCCATCCGCTCGCGCCTCACGCCCGACAATCCCAAGAAAATTCAGCTGGCCATCAGCGCCTTCCAGCGGTACGTGGACGTGCAGGCGCTGGAGGAGAAGCTCGTCAGCTTCCAGTCCGAAGGCCTCACGCCGCACATGTTTCAGTACCGGCTGCTGCAGTGGGCCAAGCGCTCGCGGCGCCACATTGTGCTGCCCGAAGGCAACGACGACCGCATCCTGCGGGCCGCCGCGCAGCTGCTCCACCAAGACATCGTGGACCTCACCATTCTTGGCGACCCCGGCGAGGTAGCCGCCTCGGCCAAACGTCTGGGCCTGAACCTGCCCGCCGGCCACCTGCGCATCATCGACCCGGTGCAGTCGGAGCACTACGCCGACTACGTGGAGACGTTTTATGAGCTGCGCAAGGACAAGGGCGTGAACCACGACATGGCCCGCGACCTGCTGCGCGACGTGTCGTATTTCGGCTCGATGATGGTGCACAAGGGCCACGCCGACGGCATGGTGTCGGGGGCGGTGCATACCACGCAGCACACCATCCGGCCGGCCCTGCAGTTCATCAAAACAAAGCCCGGCGTGTCGGTGGTGTCGTCGGTGTTTTTCATGTGCCTGCCCGACCGAGTGGCCGTGTTCGGCGACTGCGCCGTGAACCCCAACCCCACCGCCGAGCAGCTAGCCGAAATCGCCATTTCCTCCGCCGATAGCAGCCTGGCTTTCGGCATCGAGCCACGGGTGGCCATGCTTTCCTACTCCTCGGGCACCTCTGGCGCCGGGGCCGACGTGGAAAAGGTGCGACTAGCTACCGAGCTGGTCCGCCAGAAACGCCCCGACCTGAAAGTGGATGGCCCCATTCAGTATGACGCCGCCGTGGACCCGCTGGTAGGCCGTCAGAAGCTACCCGACTCGGAAGTAGCCGGCCAAGCCAGCGTCCTCATTTTCCCCGACCTAAACACCGGCAACAACACCTACAAAGCCGTGCAGCGCGAAACCGGCGCCCTGGCCATTGGTCCCGTGCTGCAAGGCCTGAACAAGCCCGTAAACGACCTAAGCCGCGGCTGCACGGTGGACGATGTATTCAATACGGTAGTCATCACCGCCATCCAAAGCCAGCAGGGGTAAAACCGTAGCTTGGCTCTTCTTTCGTAACCCCACCCCGGCCCCTCCCCACCGGGGAGGGGCCGGGGTGGGGTTACGCGAGATGCTTCGCTGCGCTCTGCATGACGTTCTGATACACCGTTGTTGAAATTCCTCCTATGAACATCTTCGTCGTCAATTCCGGCAGCAGCTCCATCAAGTATCAACTGTTTCGCTGGCCCGCGGAGCAGCCCGTCTGCAGCGGCTTGGCCGAGCGGGTTGGGCTTGATAACGCCAGCATCACCCACAAGGCTTTCAGCAACGGGCAAGAACGAGTCAGTAAGCAAACGCTCACGCTTACCGACCACGAAGCGGGTCTGCGGGCCGTGGTCGCCTTGCTCACGGACCCAGCCGAGGGCGCTTTGCGCGACCCCAGCGAAATCGACGTCGTCGGCCACCGGGTAGTGCACGGAGGCGAAACCTTTGCCGCCACCACGCTCATTGATGAAGCAGTAAAAGCTGCCATTCGCGAGTTGTTTGCGCTAGCTCCATTGCATAATCCCGCCAACTACCAGGGCATCGAAGTAGCCGAGCGCCTGTTTCCGCAAGCGCGGCAAGTAGCGGTGTTCGATACAGCTTTCCACCAAACCCTGCCCGAATACGCCTTCCGCTACGCGCTACCTCAGCGACTCTACACCGAGCATCGGCTGCGCGTGTACGGCTTCCATGGGACCAGCCACCAGTACGTGGCTGCGCAGGCCGCCGCACACTTGGGTAACCCCGCCGCCCGGCTCATCACCATTCACCTTGGCAACGGGTGCAGCATGGCGGCCGTGCGCGACGGGCAGTGCCTTGATACCAGCATGGGCTTCAGTCCCTTGGGTGGCTTGGTGATGGGCACCCGCTCCGGCGACCTCGACCCCGCCGTGGTGCTCTACCTGCAAACCCAGCTGGGCTACACTACCGACCACGTAAACACTTTGCTGAACAAGCAGAGCGGCATGCTGGGTCTCACCGGTTTCAGCGACATGCGCGACGTGCAGCAAGCCGTTGAGCAAGGTGACCCGGCCGCCAAGCTGGCGTACGACCTGTATGCCTACCGCATTCGCAAGTACATCGGGGCGTATGCGGCGGTGCTCAACGGGCTCGATGCGCTGGTGTTCACGGCCGGGGTGGGCGAAAACGATGCGCTGGTTCGCCGACTCGCTTGCCAGCAACTCGATTTTTTCGGCATTGCGCTGGATGAGGCCAAAAACCAAACGCGCACCCCGGGCATTCGCGACATCAGCCAGCCAGAATCCAGGGCCCGGGTGTTGGTTATTCCGACCAACGAGGAGCTGGAAATTGCCCGGCAGTGCGCCGAATTACTGCAGTGAGGAGTGGCTAAGCCCGGCTACGCCAGCGTGCCGCCGCAGCTGGAGCCGGCCCCGGCCGTGCAGCCGTAGCAGTGCTGGTTCACCACCACGGCCCGTTGGCTCAGCGCGGCGGCGTCGAAGTCGCGGATGTGCTGCACCGGGCTGGCCACGTGCAAGTCCAGCATTTGGTTGAAGTCGCAGTCGTAGAGCCCGCCGTCCCAGCCCACCGAAATGGTGTTGCGGCACATCACCCCGGCCGCGGCCGCGGGGTTGAAGGCGTTCACCAGCTTCTCCATGTAGCCCGCGTAGTTGCCCGAGCTAATCAGGTAGTCGAGGTAGCGGCTCACCGGAATGTTGGTGATGGCAAATAATTCGTTGAACACGATGCCAAAATCCTTCAGTAACACGCGCTTGAACTGGTCTTGCAGGCCCTTCTGCCCACCGGGCAAGAAGGCCCCGGCCGGGTTGTACACCAGGTTCAGTACCAAGCCCGAATTGGGCTGCCCGTAGCCCACGGCGTTCAGCATCTTAAGCGCCCGAACGGAATCTTCGAACACACCGTCGCCGCGCTGCCGGTCGGTCTTGTCGGCCGTGTAAAAAGGCAGGGAGCTAGCCACTTCCACCCCGTGCTGCTTGAAAAACTCGGGCAGGTCGTGGTACTTCTTGTTAGCCACGATGATGGTCAGATTGCAGCGCACCAGCACCTTGCGGCCCAGCTTGCTGATTTCTGCCACAAACCAGCGGAAGTCCGGATTCATTTCGGGGGCACCGCCCGTGATGTCCACCGTGGGAATGTCGCTTTGGGCCAGCGCGTCGAGGCAGAGCTGCATGGTTTCGCGCGTCATGATTTCCTTGCGGTCGGGGCCCGCGTCGACGTGGCAATGGCGGCACACCTGGTTGCACATCTTACCCACGTTGATTTGCAGCACGGCCGGCGCCACCGGCGCCAGCGGAAACAGCCCCGCGCCGCGCAGCTTCTCGTGGAACAACGGCAGGTGCAGCGTTTCGGCCGCTTCCCGGCGCAGCACCGTGAGCTGAAAGGCCGAGTCCGCCAAGTCGTGGCCGGTGGCCTTGAGGGATTTTGTCATGTGGTAGATGAAAATCAAAGATACCCAGGAGTAACCTGGCCGGTAGAACTCCGGCCAGCCCGGCTTCCGTTCCGCTATGTCGCACCGGCGGGGATGTACGAGGAAAAGCTGCGGGGCCGATTTATTCGCCGGCCTTATTCGTAGAAATGCCGAAGCCGGCGAAGGGTGGTCAGCACAATCCAGTCGCCGAGCCGGGACAGGTAGGTGTGCACCAGCACAAGGAGCCGGCCCAGCGCGGAGATGACCGTGCGCTGCCGCCGCCGCCGAATTGGCTTACCACGTGTGTGCCTACCGCGTCCGCAAACACATTGAGGCCTACGCCGCCGTGCTCAACGGCCTCGAGGCGGTGATTTTCACGGCCGGCGTGGGCGAGAACAACGCACTGGTGCGCCGCCTGGCCTGCCAGGACCTCGACTTTTTCGGCATTGCGCTCGACGAGGCCAAAAACCAAACGCGCACGCCGGGCATTCGTGACCTCAGCCAGCCCACGTGCCGGACCCGAATATTGGTTGTCCCAACCAACGAAGAGCTGAAAATTGCCCGGCAGTGCGCCGAATTGCTGAAATAAAACGGGCCCGTTAGCCGCTGTGGCCGAGAAGACAGTCGCTCAGAATTTCTGCTTGCAGAGTGAATGGCGCGGCCGGGTTTTCCAACAGTTGAGGCCACTAACCCGCTGTGGTTAGTGGCCTAAGTAAAAGTTTTGCGCATTGAATTCGCATATTATTATTATTCCCCATATATTTGACGGATATAGAATTAATGTTAGTTAGTAATGGATAAATGATATTGCTAACACACTATGCATCCTTTTCCATCTCCTGCGTCATGCCATTACCACCAACCATCCTGTGGCCTAGGGTGAAAGCCATCATTTTTGACGTCGATGGCACGCTGTACACGCAGTCGCGGATGCGCACCCAGATGTTGCTCGACTTGCTGGGGTACTACGCCCTGCGGCCCTGGCGCCTGCAAGAGTTGCTGATGCTGCGACGGTTTCGGGCCGAGCGGGAAAAGCGCCCCGGCGCCGTGGGGCCTGATTTGGAAAATGCCCAGTACGAGTGGTGCGCCGACAACGGGCGCTACCCCGTGGCCAAGCTCAAGCAAGTGGTGGAGCGTTGGATGTTCATTCACCCCAACCAATACCTGCCCGGCTGCATCTACCCCGGCACGCAGTCCTTCTTCGCGGCTCTTCGGCGGCAAGGCATCAAAATCGGCATTTATTCCGACTACAAAGCCCACGACAAGCTAGCCGCCCTCGGGCTGAGCGCCGACGTGGTGGTGAGTTCCACCGACCCCGAAATAGACCGCTTGAAACCCGCCCCAAAGGGCTTGCTCTACGTCGCCGCGGCCTTGGGGCTGGCGCCCGACGAGTGCGTTTTCATCGGCGACCGGCCCGAACTCGACGGGGCCTGCGCCGAACAAGCCGGCATGCCCTGCCTCATCGTGGACAAGCAGCCCTTCGACCGGTTCACTTTCTATACAAGCCTGGAACACCAATTAGCCACCGCCCTAACCCCCGTTACGTTATGAGCAACTCTACGCCTTCCCTGCCGGCCACCAACGCGGGGGCCGATGTCACCCTGATTCCGGCGGGCCTGAAAGACTACGTCGCCATTGCCCGGCCCGACAACTGGGCCAAAAACGTGTTCATGATGCCCGGCGTTCTGTTCGCCTTCATCGTGTACCACACGCCGCTCGACGCCGCCCTCTTCGCCAAGCTGGTGCTGGGCGTGATGAGCACGTGCTTAGTGGCCTCGGCCAACTACGTCATCAACGAGTACCTGGACGCCGAGTTCGACAAGTACCACCCCCTCAAAAAGCAGCGCACCTCGGTGGTGCGCGTGGTCAATCCGGCGCTAGTGTACACCGAGTGGTTTGTGCTGGCGGTCGTGGGCTTTTTCCTGGCGTATCAGGTCAGCCTGCAATTCCTCATCCTGTCCGTGTTTTTGCTGTTCATGGGCGTGATGTACAACGTGCGGCCGTTCCGCACCAAGGAGCGCGTGTACCTCGATGTGCTGTCGGAGTCGGTCAACAACCCCATTCGGTTTGCACTGGGCTGGTTCATTGTGGCCCCGGCCTTGTCGGGGAGCACCTTCAGCGGGTTGTCGTTTGTCAACAGCCTGCCCCCTTCCAGCATCATCGTGGCGTATTGGATGGGCGGGGCCTACCTCATGGCCACCAAGCGCTTCGCCGAATACCGCCTCATCAACAACCCCAAACTGGCCGGCTTGTACCGCCGCTCTTTCCAGTTCTACACGGAGCACAGCCTGCTGATTTCCATGTTTTTCTACGCCCTAACGTCGGCGTTTTTTCTGGGCATCTTTCTCATTAAAAACCGCATTGAACTGCTGGTTAGCTTCCCTTTCTTCGCCCTGCTGTTTGCCTGGTATTTGAAAATCGGCCTGCTGGACAACTCGCCGGTGCAAGGCTCCGAAAAGCTGTACACCCACAAATGGTTTATGCTGTACGTGGTGCTGTTCTGCGGCTTGCTGATGACCCTGATGTTCGTTGACCTGCCGTTCCTGCGCACCCTGCTGGAAGACCCTTATACCCTGAACAAGCAATAGCCTGCGGGCCCAGGACCAATGCGTGAAGCCCTGCAAGCAGGCCATTTCGCCTTGTTCATACCCATTCAAATCCGTTCATTCCAGCCGCCAGCCGCTGTCGCAACGCGGCTGGCGCCATGGCTTGCGTAGCACGCGGAGTTAGGCTGTGCTGGTTGACGGCAGCACTGCGCCTACTGGGTGCTTTGGAGCTAGTCAATTGCCCGCGGCGCAGTTCGCAAGCCGAGCAATGGGTTCCGCAGCGAAGACGCTGCCAATTAAAAGGCAAACCCAATCAAAATCTTACTATCTGCTACCGGGCTCATCTGCGTCCGCTTTTTACGGCCTGCAACCACACCTTCCTATGTTCCGGTATTTCTGCTTAGCCCTTGGGGTGGTTGTGCTTGTTGTTTCCGCCTTCTACGTTTTCCCGCTGCCGGCGCACGACGCCATTTTTTTCATGCCCGCGGCGTGGTTCTACGCCAACGGCAAAGGATTTATCAACCCGCTCGTGGACCTGGCGTGCCAAACCGACCCCCAGGGCCTGTGCCGGTACTGCTTCCACCTGCCGCTGTTTCCTTGGCTCGTGGGCACCATGGCCAAGATTCACCCCACGGTGCGCAGCTTGTTTTTGGCGGCTAGCATTTTCTCCATCGTCAAGCTGTTTCTCTTCGACAAACTGCTGGCCCACCACCTGCGCACCAGCCAAAACCGCTACCTCATCTACGCGCTTTCGCTCGCGCTGCTGGTGGCGTACTCCCTCCCCATTGAAGGACGGCCCGAACTCTTGTCCAGCTTACTCATCCTATACGTGTACTTTTTGCTGTCGCAAGCCGATAGTAAGCTGCCGCTCACCGCGTCCACCGTTATTCCGCTGGTCATTGCGCTGGGCTTGCTCCTGTCGTGCCACCTCACCGGCTACTTTTTCACCATCATCTTGGTGAGCGTGGCCCTGGTTTTAAGCACTACCACCCTCAAGTACAAGTTGCTGGCGGTCACGGCCATCGCGTCGGCGTCCATGCTGGTGGGGTTGGCCGTAATTTGGCTGAACCCAAACGGGCTGGACACCATCCGCGGCATCGTGAACCACAGCCCCCTGAGCCGGCGCGATGAGGTAACGCTGGTGGCCGAAATATCGGCGTGGCTGCTGTTTGGGACTGCCCCGGGCATTGGCTTGTTCATTGCCATCGGCGCAATTCTTTACGGCCAGCGCGTGCGCGACAAAATTCTAGAAATCAACGGCTCACTCGATAGAACGCTGGCCGTGGCCGTGGTCACGGCAGCCACCGCGCTGGTGCTGGTCGGGGTCTACAAATTCATCGTCGTGACCCCCGCCCGGATGTACGACATGGCGCATTTTTTTCCCGTGCTGCTTATCTACATCTTGTCGAAACTGGACTTTAGCCGCCCCATGCTCCGCCTGGCTCTCATCAGCACGTTGGGCTTCGCGTTGATTCTGCCCATCCGAAACACGGTCCTGTTCTTCGACTACTTAGCCGATGGCAAAACCTACGGCAACGCGCTGACCGTGATGCAGGAACGCGCCGGCAAAGAAGAGAAAATAGTTGGTAGCCACGACATGTGGGTACTGTGCGACGACCTGTCCAAGTTCCGGGAGTGGCAAGAGGATACCACGGCCGCGCCCCTATTCATTCAGCAGTCGAGGCGTCCCTTATCGGACCTGTTGAAGAACGAGGGCGTGCTCGTGTACGACTGGCGCACCACCGACATCCGGCGCGTCGCGTCCATACGCCTCACGAACCGGCCGCAGGGCTACAGCTTCTCGGTGTGGCAGTTGCGCTTGCAAATGCCCCCACGGCTCGCCCCACCCAACCGCCGCGCCGAGCTAAAGCCGTCGGCCACCGCGCACACCGTTGAGGTACAGCAGTAAGCAGCACAGCAGGAACCCGCCCGGAGTTGGGCCCGGCGGCTACCGGTTCGGCTCGATGCGGCCGTAGGCAGCAGTGGCCGGCCCGGGTCGCAGCATGCTCGCCGCCAAGCTGATGCCACCCAACAGCGCCACCAGCAGCGTTTGCGAGCCGTGCGCAGCCAGAGCGTACGCAATGCCCGCTTCGGCCGAGATGCCGTACGCCAACAGCGCGCTTTGCACCAGCACGTGGTAAGTCCCGATGCCGCCCGAAACGGGGGCGGCCATCCCCACCGTTCCAAACGCCAACACCGCCAGCCCGGCGCCTGGGGTCAGGTGCCGCGTTTCGGGAAAGGCCAGGAAGGCCATATAAGCCATCAAGCAATACATCAGCCAAATGAAGCCGGTGTGCAACAGAAACACCCCTTTGTTTTTGAGCCGCCAGATGCTCAGCATTCCCGCCAGCAGCCCTTTGGCCAACTGGCTAAGTTTGTCGAAGAAAACCAGTTGGCGGATACGCGCCCGGTTGTGCCAAACGGCCCACGCTCGGTAAATATGACGCGAAAACGAGCCGCTATTACTTCAATGTTGGCTACCAGAAAATAACCAAGCTCAGCGACTCCTCTACTAATCATGGGAGCCTCACAGAAATCGATGGGTGGGTCCAGCCCGGTACTTCCACTGCTGCGGCAGTAAACAGGGCAACGCAGGAGTAGAAGGACCCTGCTTGTAATCAACGATAGTATTTTCAGCCTGATTCCTTGTTGAAACAACTCTGGACATTTGCGTTTGGCTTGCTGCTCCTGCTGGGCCTGAGTGCTTGCGGCGGGGCCAAAGTGACTTCTGCGGCCGCCCCTGCTGCTGCACGGCCGGCGCCGGTGGGCTGGGGCTGGGCCAAAAACAACGTCAACGGCGCCGTATTCCGCAAAAACTCCGTGGCCAGCCTGGGCCGCACCCAGTACGTCGCCTACTACGACTCGCTGGGCTTTATTACGCTGGGCAAGCGCCAGCTGCCCACCGGCACGTGGCGGGTGCAGCGCACCCAGTACCAAGGGAAAGTGAGCGACGCCCACAACGTCATCAGCCTGATGGTGGACGGGCAGGGCTACCTGCACCTGGCCTTCGACCACCACGGCAGCCCGCTGCGCTACTGCCGCAGCACGCGGCCCGGCGCGCTCACGCTAACTGAGTTGCTGCCCATGACGGGCCAGCAGGAAAGCAACGTCACCTACCCCGAGTTCAGCCGTTTTCCCAGCGGCGGCCTGCTGTTCGCCTACCGCGACGGCAGCTCCGGCAACGGCAACCTAGTGCTGAACCGCTACGACGCGAAAGCCCAACAATGGACCCGCCTGCACACCGTGCTGCTTGACGGCGAAGGCCAGCGCAACGCCTACTGGCAAATGAGCCTGGACGGCCGGGGCACCATTCACCTCTCCTGGGTGTGGCGCGAAGCGCCGGACGTGGCCTCCAACCACGACCTGGCCTACGCCTGCTCGCGCGACGAAGGCCGCACCTGGCAGAAAAGCACCGGCGAGCCCTACCGCCTGCCCATCACCCAGGCCACGGCCGAATACGCCTGCCGCATCCCGCAGCGCAGCGAGCTCATCAACCAAACCGCCATGGCGGCCGATGCGCAAGGCACTCCGTACATCGCCACGTACTGGCGCCCGGCCGGCACCACCGTGCCGCAGTACCAGCTGGTGTACTTAGCGGGCGGCACTTGGCGCACGGCGCAGGTGTCGCAGCGCACTACCCCGTTCAGCCTGAGCGGCGCCGGCACCAAGAAAGTCCCCATTTCCCGGCCGCAGGTGGTGGTGCAAACGCAGCAGGGCCGGCCACTGGTGGCCGTCATTTTTCGCGACGTAGAGCGCCAGGACCGCGTGTCCGTGACGCAATGTGCCGACTTGCAGGCCAATCAATGGACAACTACCGACTTGACAACCATCGGGGTAGGCAATTGGGAGCCCAGCTACGACACCGAGCGCTGGAAGCAAGCCGGTGTGCTCGACCTCTTCGTGCAACGCACCGGCCAGGGCGACGGCGAGACGCTGGAAAACCTGCCGCCGCAGCCCGTGTACGTGCTCAGCTGGCAGCCTTGAGGAAGCGGTTTGGGTTAGCTAGAACGAGTACCCCGAACTTTCATTTCGGCCCGATAGAACATTTTTCGTTCACGCGGGCCGAAATGAAAGTTCGGGGGGCAGGTAGGCAGCCGTACAGAAGTAAACGAGAAAAACGGCTAACCCGGCAAAGAGTACGGTTACTTGTCCACGACTACTCCAGCCCAATAGCTTCCAAAGAATTACGCAAGCCGTCTTTACGGATTTTTGATGGCCCGCATCAAGTTGGCCAGCGCTGGGGCGGGGTAAGCTTTGCCGCGCGACACCACGGCGTCAATCTTCTTGACGTTGGCGATGTTTTCCAGTGGGTTGGCCGTGAGCAGCAGCAAGTCGGCGTCCTTGCCCAGGGCAATGGTGCCGGTGCGGCCGGCCACGCCCATAAACTTAGCGCCGTTGATGGTGGCCGCCTGCAGGGCTTGCAGCGGCGTGAGGCCGGCTTCCACCAGCATCAGCAGCTCGTCTTGCAGCGAGGCGCCGGGGTAAATGAAGGAGTTGAACGGCCCGCTGTCGGAACCCGCCAGAATGGGCACTCCCGCTGCTTGCATCTCGGGCACCATGCTGAAGAATTTGGTTTCCAGCTTCTTGCTGAAAGCCCGCGCCGCGGCCGACTGCTGCCGGGCGCTGGCCAGCCGGCGCGTGTAAGTGGCCTGAATCTTCGGGTCGATGTAGGCGCGGAGGGTGTCGCGGGCGTGGTCGTTTTCCGACAACTCGGCCAAGGTTTTGCCGATGTGGAGCGTGGGCACGGCCGCCGTTTTGCGCTTGGCCATCTGCTTGTAGATGGTGGCCGCCGCGGCGGGGCTGTACGTGTCGTACACAGCCGGCAGCACGGCAAATAGCCCCAGCGGCTTGTCGGTCTTCAGGCTGTTGCGGACCAGCGCCGTCAAGCTGTCTTCCTTGCTGGAACAGGCCTTGAATACATAATAGAGGTGCTCTGTGGCATCTAGCCCGCGCTTCACGGCTTCGCCCAAGGTAACGGAGTAGGGCATATGGCCGGTGGTTTTCATACCCCGGCGCTGAGCCTGCGAAATGGTGTTCAGAAACGCCTCGCCCGAGATTTTGCTTTCGTAAATCTTCACATAATCCACCCGCAGCCGTTGTAGCGAGTCCAGCGCCTTGCCGATTTGGGCCGGGGTTTCCACTTCCAGTGAGCCGGGCCAATAGGCTTTCGGGCCATCAATCTTGGGACCGGAGGTGAAGATGCGCGGGCCGGGGTACTGACCCGCTTCCATTTCGTTGCGCCACTGCATCACGCTGGGCGTGAGGTCGCCGCCGGCGTCGCGCACCGTGGTGATGCCGTGGGCCAAAAAGAGCGTCAGGCTTTTTTTGTTGGCCGCCACCAAGCTGTCGCCGCCCCGGAAATGCACGTGCATGTCCCACAGGCCGGGCAGCAGGAAGCGGCCGTTGCCGTTCACGTACTGCTTGGCGGCGTAGCTGTCCTTATCGGCTTCTTCCAGCCGCACAATTTTGCCCTTCGACACCGCCACCACCCGGTTGGGGGTTAGCTGCCCCGTCACCACGTCCACCACCGTTACGTGGTTGATAACCACGTCGTAAATCTCCAGCTTGGTGGGCCGGTTGGCGCAGCCCGCGAGTAGCGCAGCCACGCTCAGGCCCAAATAGTATCGAGTTAATTTCATGCGGACAAAGGGCGCGGAAGCAGCGGGCGTCCCGCAAAGCTAAGCCGGCAAGCGCACCGTAAATTCGGTGAACTCGCCCTCCCGCGTTTCCATGGTCAAGGTACCCAAATGTCCTTTGGTGATGATGTCGTAAGCCAGCGAGAGGCCCAGGCCCGTGCCTTCGCCCAGCGGCTTGGTGGTGAAAAAAGGCTGAAACACCTGCTTAGCCACCGTGTCCGACATGCCCACGCCGTTGTCGCGCACTTGAATTTCCACCGTTTCGCCCACCCACCGGGTGCACACGCTCACCTGCGGTCGGTAGTCGGGGCCCGCCGCGCGCTGGCGGTGCTGCACGGCGTAGAAGGCATTGGTAAACAGGTTCAACAAGGCCCGGCCCAACTCCTGCGGCACCGTGCTCACCAGCCCAATGCTGGGGGCCAGCTCGGTGCGCAGCTCGACTTCGGCGAGCGCAGCGGCTTGCGCGGGCTTTTGCGCCGCCAGGCGCAGGTTGTCGCTGACCAAGGCATTGAGGTCGGTGGGTTGGCGCTGGCTGGTGTGGGCGCGGGCGTGGGCCAGCATGTCGCTGATGATGGCCGAAGCGCGCTGCCCGTGCTGGCTGATTTCGTGCAGGTTTTGCCGCAGGCCGGCCATGATTTCCCGTTCCAGCCCGCCGGGCGGAGCAGCGCCCGGTTGGTCTTGCCCGAGCAGGGCCGCGCTCACGCTGGCAAAGTTGCGCATGTACGCCAGCGGGTTTTGCAGCTCGTGGGCAATGCCCGCCGACAACTCCCCGGCGAAAGCCCATTTCTCGGCCGCCACCAGCTGCGCCTGGGCCGTGCGCAGCTCCGCCAACGCCTGGCTCAGCTCGTTGCGCTGGGTTTCTATCTGGGCGTTGCGCTCGTTGAGCAGCTGGTTGGCGCGGCGCTGCTGGCGCGTGATGCGCAGCAGGAGCAGGGCAATAATCACGAAAAAAACCACTGCCGCCGCCAATGCGCCCTGCTGGTACCGCGCGGTTTGCAGTTCGTGCTCCTCGCGCTGCTGCAGCTGCCGCTGCTGCTCCGTGAAGGCCAGCAACTGCAGCTGCCGGAACTTCTCGGGGCCGAACAGGCTGTCTTGCGCGGCCACGGCCACTGCCTGGTAGCGGAAGGCGCTGTCCACGTTCTGGCGGGCCTGATGCAGCCGGGCCAGCAGGCCGCTGGCTTCCATCACCGTGAGGCGGTACGACACGGCCTGGGCCGTGCGCAGCGCCTGCCGAGCGTAATAAAGGCTCGAATCGGGCTGGAGCAGCTTGTCGAAAAGCCGGGCCACGTGGTACTGGGCCATGGCGCGGTTACGGAGGTCGTTGCTGACGTAGGTTTCCTGCAGGCCGCGCCGGTAGTAGGCAAAAGCCTCGGCGTGGTGGCCCAGACGGGCCTGCACGTCGCCCATATTGCGCAGGGCCAAGGCCGCCGCCACCCGGGGCTGCGGAAAACGGGCAATGAGGGCTTCGGCCTGCTGCTGGTACACCAGCGCCGAGTCGAGCCAGTTTATCTTTTCGTAGCAGCTGCCAATGTTGGTGAGCGTGCCCGCTGTCCAGTGGGGCAGGTTGAGCTGTTGGTAGCGGCGGCGCGACTGCTGGTAGTAGGCAATGGCCCGCCGGTATTGGCGCAAGTCGAGGCTGATGTTGCCCAGCGAATTCAGGCTTATGGCTTCGCCTTCCAGGTCGCTGCTTTCGCGGCTGATTTGCAATGCGATGAGCTGGTTGGCGAAGGCTTTGGGTAGTTCGCCCCGTTCCCGCAGCACCGAGCCGATGAAGCTTTGGGCTCGCCCCCGGCCCTTGTCGAACTCCGCTTGGCGGGCCAGTTGCCAGGCGCGCTGGGCCAGATACATGGCCGAGTCGGGTTTCGACGCCCGGAAGGTGCGGGCCAGCTTCAGCAGCAGCAGCACTCGGGCGGAGTCGGGCGGCGTGCGCGCCAATAGGTAGCGCAGGCTGTTGGTGGAGGAATTTTGCGCGCGGACCTCAGGAGCCAAGCCGCCCAGCAGCAAGCCCCCACACAGCAACAGTCGCACAACAGTTGGAACGGACACGGCGGGATTAACAGAAGAATAAGGGGATTTGTGCCGAGGCCCGTGGAAGTATTTTCGGCCGAAAAGCCTGCTCAGTATTTTGCTCTACGGCCTTTGAATGATGGCCGTATTGCGGTTGCGCATTCAGTGCGCAAGTTGCTCCAACTCGGCGGTCAAAGCGGCATTTACATTAAAATAGTCGAATGGCTAAATGATGCCTCATCGCCAACGCACTTTCGCGCCGGCTTTGCCGGCGTGCAGCCGGGCCGGCACGCTCGCCAGTATCAAGTCGCGCAGCGCAGTGAGCAGGGTGGTGCGCACGAAGCCGTGGTGCACCACCAAGCTCACTTCGCGCACCGGCGCGGGCGCCACGAAGCGCTTGACAAGTGGGTTGGATTCTACTTCGTCCAGCACGGCCAGCTCGGGCACCAGCGTGTAGCCGTGGTGCCGGCGCACCAGCTCCTTGAGCGTTTCAATGGAGCCACTTTCGTAGGTAATGGTGCCGGTGGGCGAGGAAGGGCTGCACAGGTTCAGCACTTGGTTGCGGAAGCAGTGGCCCTGCTGCAGCAGCCACAGGCCCGGCTGCTGTAAGTCGGTGGGTTGCACGGTGGCCTGGGCGGCCAGCGGGTGCGTTTCGGAGCTTAGCAGCAGAAACGGCTCGTCCAGCAGGGGCAGCTCGTGCAGCTGCCGGTCGTCGAGCGGCGTCACCAGCAGGCCCACGTCGAGGCGGTGGTCTTTGAGCTGCTGCATGATTTCTTCCGAGCGCAGTTCTTCCACCCGAATGCGCAAGTCGGGGTACGCCGTGGTGAGGCCCACCAAGAAGCGCGGCACCAGGTAGGGCGCCAGCGTGGGAATCACGCCAAGGCGCAGCTCGCCCACCACTTCCCCTTTCTCTATCTGCACCAGCTCGCGCAGGTGCTGGGCTTCGCGCAGCACCTGCCGCGCCTGGGCAATGACTTTGATACCCACGGCCGTGGGCTCGGCGCCGCGCTGGCTGCGGTCGAAAAGCAGCACGCCCAGCTCCTCTTCCAGCTTTTGCACCTGCACGCTCAACGCGGGCTGGCTGACGCAGCTTTTTTCGGCCGCGAGGCCGAATTGGCGGTGCGTGTCCAGGGCCACGACGTAAGCAAGCTGCTGCAAATTCATGCTGCAAAGATAACCTAAGGCTATAAAAACACTTGTGTGATACGCTTAGGTTATGGAATGAGTTCTTATCTCGATTCTTACTGCTTGCCAGCACCGGTGCATGTTGTCTCGGCCGCTCAAGCGGCGCGGACGCGGAGACGAAAAGTGTTGTGTCTCGGCCTCATTCCATTCAAGTCAGACAGCCTCTTCGCAATCCCGCAGGTTGCAGAATAGCCAGAGCCGTAGGTTTACTTTTGCACGCAGCAGTCATTAATTCAATTGCCTATGTTCGGCCTGAGCTACGCCAAGTTTGATTCCATGACCTACGTCATGCAGTACCGCAACGGCCGGCTGGTGCGCGAGGGGCGCGGGCTGGCGTTTTTCTACGTCACGCTGGGCAGCTCCATTGCCGCCGTGCCGCTGGGCTCGAACGACTTGCCGTTCATCTTCAACGAAACCACGGCCGACTACCAGAGCATCAGCATCCAGGGCCAGCTCACCTATCGCATCACGCAACCCAAGCAGCTGGCCGAACTGCTCGACTTCACGGTGAACAGCGCGGGCATTTATAAGAAGAACGAGCTGGAAAAGCTGAACCAGCGCCTCGTGAACGAGGCGCAAACCGCCACGTCGGCCTTTGTGCACAGCCTGGGCCTGAAGGACTCGGTGCGCTCAAACAAGGCCATTGAGGCGCAGATTGTGGCCGGTTTGCAAGCCTCACCGGCCGTGGCGCTGCTCGGCATTGAGGTGCTGGGCGTGAACATCTTGGCGGTGCGGGCCACGCCCGAAATGGAACGCGCCCTGGAGGCCGAAACCCGTGAACGCCTCCAGCAGGAAGCCGACCAGGCCGTGTACGAGCGCCGTAACTTTGCCGTGGAGCAGGAGCGCCGCATCAAGGAGAGTGAGCTAAACACGGACATCGCCGTGGAGGAAAAGCGCAAGCAGATTGACGAGAAGCGCAGCGAAACCCAGCTGCAACGCGCCGCCAATGAACGCAAGCTCCGCGAGCTGCAAGTGCAGGCCGACATTGCGGTGGAAGCCAGCCGCGCCCAGCTGCTGGAGCAACAAACCGCCAACGAGCGCCTCGCCGCCGACGCCCAGGGCTACGTGACCGAAACCACCCTGCGGCCCTTCCGCGACCTGGACTGGCGCACCCTCACCGCCCTGCAAAACAACCCCGACCCGCGCCTGAACATCGCCCTGGCCTTCCGCGAAATGGCCGAAAACGCCAGCAAAATCGGCACCCTCAACATCACCCCCGATTTGCTGGAGGGCTTGCTGGACAAAGACGGCAATGGCGGCAGGTTCAACGGCACCGCGCCGGGCAACGACGAGCCCACCCGCAGCACTCCCAGCCCAACCCCGCCTAAGAACGGCCGCCGCTAAATGAGCACCCGGCTTGAATACGCCATCGTCATCAAAAGCAAAACCCGCTACGAAATGCTCCTGGAGCGTTTCAATACGGCAGGCCAAGCCAAGTTTTACCTCAAGCGCAAAGCCGGCAAGGAAGATGACAGCGAAGCCGAGTTTGAGGAGTACGCTCAGGAGCACGCCCGCATTGAAGCCGCCGTGGCGCAGGTGCAGCGCGAGCTAACCGGTGTGGTGAAAAGCAAAATCGTGGAGCGCGAGTTTCTGCCCTCGTTCCTGTTTGCCGACAACCAACTAGTGATTGTGGTGGGGCAGGACGGCCTGGTAGCCAACGCCGCCAAGTACGTGCGCGGCCGCCCGCTGGTCGCCGTCAACCCCGACCCGACGCGCTACGACGGCGTGCTCTTGCCCTTCCGGCCCGAGACCTGTCGCGCCGCCGTCCAGCGCGTGGTGGCGGATAAAGCCCCGATTCGCGTGCACCAACTGGCCGAGGCCAACCTGAACGATGGGCAGCGCTTGCTGGCTTTTAATGACTTGTTCATCGGGGCCGCCTCGCACGTTTCGGCTCGCTACAAAATCAGCTTTGATTCCACAACGGAGGAGCATTCTTCCTCGGGCATCATCGTGGCCACGCCCGCGGGCAGCACGGGTTGGCTGAGCTCGGTGTTCAACATGACCGCTGCCGTGGAGGATTTCGCCGGTGGCCGGGGCCAGCGGAAAACGTACCCGAAACCGGCCGGCAATGAGTTGCTGTTTGTGGTGCGCGAGCCTTTTCTGAGCAAGCGTACCCAGTGTGGCCTCGTGGCCGGGCGCGTATCGGCCAGCCAGCCGCTGCGCCTGGAGTCGTTGATGCCGACCGGTGGCGTAATATTTTCCGACGGCGTGGAAGCGGACTTTCTCCGATTCAATGCCGGAGCCGTGGCCACCATCGGCCCCGCCGCCGAAGTAGCCAGGCTGGTGCAGCCGGGGTAGGGCATCCAAGCTAGCGCAGACCGGAGCAGCGTAACAAAAACGTCATGCAGCGCGCAGCGCAGCATCTCGCCTACCACCAGTAAACCAATCGACAGGATTAGTGACTGCAGGCAAGATGCTTCGCTGCGCGCTGCATGACGTTCTCACTATCAGTCTGATGAACCTGAGAGTGCTATTGGCCTACAGCGGCTTTTTGCGCTCGTTTTGGAATTTCTTGAGCTGCGGGTCGATTACTTTTTTGTCGCCCACCACCACAATGGTCATGGCCTCGGGCCGCACGTATTTGCGGGCCGTCTCGCTCACTTGCTGCGGCGTCACGGCGTTTATGTTTTTCACCTGCTCGGTGAGGTAGGTTTCGGGCAGGCCGTGCAAGTCAAGCGAGTTGAGCTGGCCGATGATGCCGCCGGGGTTGGAGTTGCGCAGCACAAACATGCCCGTCTCGTAGTTCTGAATGCCCTTCAACTCGTCGGCCGACGGCGGCGTTTTTTGCAGGCGCTCAATTTCGTTCATGATTTCGCGCAGCGAATTGTAGGTGTCGGCCGTGGTCACGTCGGCGTTCTGCGTCCAGTTGCCGGTCCGGTAGTGCGTCTCGATAAAGCTGTACGGTGAATACGTGTAGCCCTTGTCTTCCCGAATGTTGCGGGTGATGCGCGAGCCAAACGAGCCGCCCAGCAGCGAATTCATCACCCGCATTTTGATGTAGTCCGGGTGGCTAGGGTCGACCACCGGCAGGCCCACCACTAGCGTGGACTGTGGGGCATTGGGCCGGTCCAGGCTGAGCAGGTCGCCTTTGGTCAGCGGTTTGGCCACCTCGATGGTGGGCGCCGGCCCCTTCGGCATCCCCGCCCACGCTGTGGTAATGGCCTGGCGCAGGGCCGGCGCGTCGAACCGCCCCGCCACGTACACGCTGGTGCGCTGGCCTCCGTACTGCGTCTTGTAGAAGTTTTGCACCTGCTCCAACGTCAGCGCGTCGAGTTGGGCATCGGTTGGCAGTGGTCGGCCATACGGGTGGTTGCCATAGACGGCAGACGAAAATTTTTGGCGAGCCTGCACGCCGGGCTGGGCCCGCATCAGGGCCATTTGCCGCTTCAAGTCTGCTTTGAGGCGGGGCAGCTCGGCGGCGGGCAGGGCCGGATGCAGCACCACATCGGCCAGTAGGCCGGCTAGCTCCGGAGCGTATTCGCTCAGGCAGGAGGCCCAGACGCTGGTTTGGTCGGCGCCCACCGAAATGCTGAGCGAGCCGCCCATGCGCGCCACGCGTTCCGCCAGCTGCGTGGCCGATACCGTGGCGGTGCCCTCTTGCATCAGCTTGCCCAGCAAGTCGGCCACGGCCACTTGGTCGGGTGCTTCGTGCACGTTGCCGGCCTGAATGGCCACCATCATCGTCACCTTGGGCACCTGGCCATAAGGCACCAGGCGGGCCCGCAGGCCGTTTTCCAGGGCAAAGTCTTCTTTGGCAGGCAGGGCAAAGTCGCGCGGTTTGCCACCTTCGGGTGGGGCCTGCTTGGCCGTGGCGGGCGCTTTGGTGGCGGCCACTGCTTTGGCTACGCCCGCCGCGCGGGTGTTGGTCGGTTTGGCTTTGGTGGGAGCTTTCTGAGCATGCGCCTGGGCCGTAATCAAGGCTGCGCTGAGGAATCCAATAACTAGCTTGTTCATGGCGATAGAAGTAAGCTAGCTTTTGGCCAGCGGGTTAACGGTGATGATGGTGCGGTTGGTGGGGCGCAGGAACTCGCGAATGGTTTTCTGCATCAGTTCCGGCGTCACGTTCCGGAACTCGCTCTCCAGCCGGTTGATGCGGCTCGGGTCGTTGTCGAACAGCGCGAAGGAGGCCAGCAAGTCGGCCCGCCCAAAGTTGTCGGAGCCGCTCACCTGGTCATACAGCGCCGAGCGGATTTTTACCATCGCCAAATCGAGCGTGGCTTGGTCAATGCCTTTGGTGGCCAGTTGGTTGATTTCCTGGTCGAGCACCCGCACCACCGAGTCGGCCTGCACGGTGGGGTCGTACACCAGGTCGCCCATCCACAGCATCGGGCCGTTGTAGTTGAACTGGTTGCCGAGGTAGTTGATGCCGCCGCGCACGGCATCGGAGTAGCCGCGCTTCTGCACCAGCGCCTGGTAGAGGCGGCTGTCGTTGCCCTGCAGCAAAATCTGGTCGAGCATCACCAAGGCGTAGTACTCGGGCGTGTTGCGCTCGGGCATGTGGTAGGCGAAGGCCAGCGCCGGCTTGGTGGCCAGCTTGTCGTCCTGCGAAAACCGCTGCTCCTTTTCTTGGCGCGGCTCGGTGAGGTCGGGCTTGGGCGGCTGCGGGGCGCTGGGAATGTTGCCGTAGTACTTCTGCACCCAGGCTTTGGCCTCGGCAGGGTCGAAGTCGCCCACCACGGCCAGCACGGCGTTGTTGGGCGCGTAGTAGGTCTTGAAAAACGCCTTGACGTCCGATAGGTTGGCGGCGTCGAGGTCGGCCAGGTCGCCGTAGAAGTTGTGGGCGTTGTTCCAGTTTTTGTTGGCCTTCATCGGCATGTCAATCCACGGGAAGCTGCCGTAGGGCTGGTTGAGCACGTTCACCCGCACCTCGCTTTTCACCACGCCCTGCTGGTTGGTCAGGTTGGCTTGCGTGATGGCCAAGCCGCGCATTCGGTCGGCCTCGGCCCACAAAATGGTTTCCAGCTTGTGCGCCGGCACCACCTCGTAGTAGTTGGTGAAATCGAAGCGAGTCGAGCCGTTCAGCGCGCCGCCGTTCTTCTGAATCAACCCAATAAATTCATTCTTCCCCAGGTTCTGCGAGCCCTGAAACATCAGGTGTTCAAACAAATGCGCGAAACCGGTGCGGTTGCGCGGCTCCGTGCGAAAGCCCACTGCGTAGTAAGCCGCCACCGTGGCCGTGGGGGCTGTGTGGTCGGGTGAGAGCACCACGCGCAGCCCGTTGGGCAAGGTGTAATACTCCACTGGAATTTGAAAAGCAGGCGCGGCCGGCACGGGCTTGGGTGCTGCGGCGGCCGTGGTGGCCGCACCGGTAGTAACCGGCGCCGTTACCACCGATGTGGCTTGGGCTACAGGCGGCCGCGGCCAGCGCAACCAAAGGCGCCCACCGCAAACCAGGGCCAAGCAAGGAAAATCGTCTCATAGGAAAAAGGTGTGAAGTGAAAGAAGAAATCAAGCTCTATTTACAGATATTTTTGAACAATGCCACGTTTTCTGATACTTACCGGTGTCTGTAAAAGACTCAGCCTCTGCGGCAGCGCTGCATGGTTTCAGTCAGTCATACCGCACTTTCCTATTGGTCCCCGACCTTTGCCGCGTGTTCACGTTCACTTCTCTGCCGGCCTTATTGGGCGGCCACCTGCTGCAGGCTCCCCACGACCCGGCCACGCCCGTGCGTCACCTATTGCTGGACAGCCGCCGCGTGGGGCAGCCGGCCGGCGCCGTGTTCTTCGCCCTGCGCGGCCCCAGCCACGACGGCCACCGCTACCTGCCCGAACTATACGCCAAGGGCGTGCGGCTTTTCATCGTGGAGCAAGGACGCGAGTTAGCAAATGGCCTCGGGGCGTATGCGGGGGCGGGCATCATCAGCGTGCCCAGCCCGCTCACCGCTTTGCAAACCCTGGCCGCGGCGCACCGTGCTGAATTTACCGGCCCGGTGCTAGCCATTACGGGTTCCAATGGCAAAACCATTGTGAAGGAATGGCTAGCTCAGCTGCTGAGCCCCGATGAGGACATCTGTCGCTCGCCCCGTTCCTACAACTCACAAGTAGGCGTGCCGCTGAGCGTGTGGGAGCTGAACCCCGCGCGCCACACCCTGGGCCTGTTCGAAGCGGGCATATCGGAGGTGGACGAAATGGCGCGGCTCGAAGCCATCATTCGGCCCACCGAGGGCATTTTTACCACCCTCGGCACGGCGCACAACGCGGGTTTCTCCTCAGAGGAAGAAAAGCTTCGGGAGAAGCTACGGCTCTTCAGCGGGCTTCAGTTTCGGCGCTTATTCTATTGCCTCGACCACGCCGCGGTGCACGCAGCCGTTGAGGAACAGCGCCTTCCGTCCTTTCGCTGGACGCGCCGCGCCGATGCCGCCGCCGATGTGCACTTCGCCCTCGACCCCAGCGCTGGCAGCCAAACGCATCTGCTGGCCGAGTACCCCAGCGCCGGCATTGCGGCAGCCTTCACGCTGCCCTTTGCCGACGAGCCTTCGCTGGAAAACGCGCTGCATTGCCTGGCCGTGATGCTATTCCTGCAGATAGAGCCGGCCGAAATTCAGCGTCGCCTCACGCGCCTGCATCCCGTAGCCATGCGCTTGGAAATCAAGCTCGGCCGCCACGACTCCTACCTGCTCGACGACACCTATAACAACGACCTTGCAGGCCTAGCGCTGGCGCTCAATACGCTGAGCCGACAGTCGCGTCCCGGCCGCCGCACCCTCATTTTGAGTGAAGTGCTGGAGTCAGGACTGAGCGGTGAAGAACTGTACGCCCGGGTAGCGGCCCTGCTGCCCGCGGCGGGCGTCACCCGCCTCGTGGGCATTGGGGAAGCGTTGGCGCAGCAGCGGGCCGCATTTCCAGCCTCGCTGACAGCTGAGTATTACGCCAGTACAGAAGAGTTTTTAGCGGCTCTCGACCCCGCGGCCTTTGCCCGCGAAGTGGTGCTTATCAAGGGTGCCAGGCGCTTCGGGTTCGAGCGCATCGTGGCCGCGTTGCAGGCCCAGCAGCACGGCACGGTGCTCGAAGTGAACCTCGACGCCCTCAGCCACAACTTGCAGCACTACCGCCGCCAGCTGCAGCCCGGCACCAAGCTCATGGTGATGGTGAAGGCCTTTGCCTACGGCGCGGGCTCCTACGAAGTGGCCAGCTTGCTGGAGTTTCAGCGGGCCGACTACCTCGCCGTGGCCTACGCCGACGAAGGCACGGCCCTGCGCGAAGCGGGCATCAGCCTGCCCATCATGGTGATGAACCCCGCGCCGGACTCGTTCGAAACCCTGCGCCACTACCGCCTTGAACCGGAAATCTACTCGTTCGAGATGCTGGCCGAGTACCTGACCACATTCAGCTCCACCGACGCTGCCCCGCCCAAAATCCACCTCAAGCTCGACACCGGCATGCGCCGGCTGGGCTTCGACGAGGCCGAATTGCCCCAACTAACCGCCCAACTGCGCGAGCACGCTGCCCGCTTGCCCGTGGCCAGCCTGATGACGCACCTCGCCGCCGCCGACGACCCCGCCCACGACGACTTCACCCGCGAGCAGTTGGCCGCCTTCCGCCGCATGGCCGCCGTGCTGGAAGTAGCCCTGGGCTACTCCGTGCTCAAGCACGCCCTGAATTCGGCCGGTATCCTGCGCTTTCCTGAAGCCCATTTTGACATGGTGCGCCTGGGCATCGGCCTCTACGGCGTGGATGCCAGCGGGGGCGACGCCACCGCCTTACGGCCGGTGAGCCAGCTGCGAACCACCATTTCGCAAATCAAAACCTTGCCCGCTGGGCACACCGTGGGCTATGGCCGCCGGGGCGAGGCCGCCCCAATCGAGCGCCGCATTGCCACCCTGGCCATTGGCTACGCCGACGGCTACGACCGGCGCTTCGGCAACGGCGTCGGCTTGGTCCTCGTGCGCGGGCAGTCCGCGCCGCTGGTGGGCTCGGTGTGCATGGACATGTGCATGGCCGACGTCACCCACATACCCGGGGCCCAAGCCGGCGACGTCGCGCTGCTATTCGGCGAAGGCCTGACGTTGCCGGACCTGGCCAGCCGCATTGGTACCATTCCTTACGAATTGCTCACCAACGTGAGCGAGCGCGTGAAACGGGTGTTCGTCATGGAATAACCACTTGTTGTCGGGCTGTTGCTGTTTAGCAGCGTGTCCATTTCGGCGGCGTTTGGACGTGTGCGGCCACTCGGGTAGGGGAGCGTGAGACCAAGCGCGCGTTGCGTAACGGTGCGGCTTCGTGCGGGCACGATTCACCCCGCCCCTATTTCTATTCGCTGTGTCCTTTTGGGAGTTCAGCGGCCAAATTCTGGAATGTAGCGAAAGACGAATAAAAGAATAGAGCTCCGTGGAGTGCTTTGCACCCCAATCAAGGTCCGGTTTTTATTCTTTTATAGTTTTTTAATGAAGTCAACTTTACTCCCCATCGTACTCGCCGTGTTGCTGTGCTGTGGAGCCCCAGCCAAAAGCTGGGCCCAAGTCACGTCCACCGCTGCCATAGGCGGTACAATTGGCACCGACAAAGGCGCTGCTTTGGTGGGCGCCTCGCTTACGGTGCTGCACTTGCCCACGGGCATCAGCCGGGTCGCTACGACCGATACGACGGGCCACTTCGACATGAACACCATGCTCACGGGTGGCCCTTACATATTGCGCATCAGCCAGCCCGGTTTCCGCTCGCAGGTAATCAATGACGTGTATTTGAAGCCGGACGCGCCGGTGAACCTGACGTTGACCCTGGTGCCCGACGTGGTGGCCGTGGGCACGCGCCGCACCGACCGCAGCGCGGCCGACGCCGTGGACCCGGTTGACGTAATCGACATGCGCGACTTGGCCCTGACGGCCCCGCGCACCGACGTCGGTCAGATTCTCAATTACGTGGTGCCCTCCTTCAACTCGACCCGGCAAACCGTGTCCGACGTGTCGGACCATGCGGACCCCAGTTCGTTGCGGGGCCTGGGCGTCGACCAAATGCTGGTGCTCGTAAACGGCAAGCGCTTCCACAGCCAAGCGGCCCTGAACCTGCTGGGCACGCGCGGCGTGGGCAGCTCGGGTACCGACGTGAACGTGCTGTCGGCCAATGCCCTCGACCGGGTGGAGGTGCTGCGCGACGGCGCGGCGGCCCAGTACGGCTCCGACGCCATTGCCGGCGTGATGAACTTCGCCCTCAAGACCGACAATCGCGGCGGCAACGTGCTGGTGAACACCGGCCTGCACCAAGCCGGCGACGGCCTCAACACCACGCTGAGCCTGAACAAAGGCTTCAAGCTGGGCGACAAAGGCTTTGCCAACCTGACCGGTGAGGCCGACTATCGCGGCTACACGTCGCGCGCCATCACCCGCGACGTAGAATCGCACCCGGTGTTCTCGACCAGCCCCGCCGAGGAAGCCGCAAAAATGAAAGGCCGCGAGGACGAGTTTGCCCAGCGCAACGGCGACGCCCGGAGCATCAACTACCGCTTGCTGTACAACGCTGGCGTGCAGGTATCCGGCAAAAGCCGTTTTTACACCTTTGGCACCTACAACCGCCGCAACGGCGAGTCCCGCCAACCGTGGGTGCTGGGCCTCGCTTCGCCCGCCGACGTGGTGCCCGGCTTAACCTCGCCGCTCGGCTACCAGCCTCGGCAAACCAACACCCAGGACGACGCTTCGCTGGCCTTGGGTTTCACCACCGAGCTGGGCAAATGGACGCTTGACCTGAGCAACGTGGCGGGCTACAACCGCATGCAGGCCGACCTGAGCGAGTCGGTGAACCCCCAGCTGGGAACCACGTCGCCTACTTCCTTCCGCACCGGCCAGGTGTCGTTCTTGCAAAACGTGAGCAACGCCACGGTCAGCCGCTTGTTTGACAAGGTGCTGGCCGGAACCAACGTGGCCTTCGGGGGCGAAGTGCGCAACGACACCTTCACCAAAACGAAAGGCGACCTGGCCGGCTATACGGCCGGAACCAAAGGCACGACTGGCGCCGACGCGGGCGCGCAAGGCCTCCTCAGCTTCGACTCGGGCCTCGACGTGAGCCGGCAGAACTACGGCGGCTTCCTCGACATCGAAGCCGACGTGCTGAAGAACTGGAGCCTGGGCACGGCCATTCGCTACGAGAAATACTCCGACAACAAGGAATCAGACTTCATTTATAAGGTGTCGAGCCGCCTGCGCGTGAGCCCGTGGCTGGCCCTGCGCGGCGGTTTCAACACCAGCTTCCGGGCGCCGTCCATCCAGCAGCAGTCTTATTCCCAAACCACGGTGTTCCATGCGCCCGACGGCAACATCAACGCCCTGCTCATTCCCAACACCAGCGCCATCCGGCAGCAGCTGGGCTTCGCGGCCCTGCGCCCGGAGACTTCGCGCAACTTCCGCGCCGGCCTGGTGCTCACGCCCACCCCGGCCCTGACTTTCACGGCCGACGCCTACAGCATTGCGGTGGACAACATCATCCTGCTGTCGGGCTTGTTCTCGGCCGAGGCATTTCCCTCGGCTGGTTACGCGCAGTACCTGAAGGACAACAACGCCTCGGTGGGGCAGTTCTTCACCAACGCGGCCGACACCCGCACGCAAGGCGTTGACGTGGTGGCCCGCTATGCGCACGCGGTGGGCCGCGGCAACCTCTCGTTGAGCCTGGCCGCCAACTTCAACCGCGTCACCGTGGATGCCGAGGTGCCCGAGAAATTCGCGGAAATTCAGGACGACGACGATTACGACGTGAACTACATTGACCAGCGGCCGCTGTCCATGCTGGAAACGGGCAGCCCCGCTTCCAAGGTGTTTACCTCGGCGTCGTTCGAAATGGGCCGCTTCGCCATCCAGTCGCGCCTCACCCGCTTCGGCGAGGTTGCTTACTACGATTACAACTTCGCCCTGATTGACGAAGGCTCGTATTTCCTGCGCTTCACCCCCAAGTACGTCACCGACCTCATGGTATCATGCCGGCCCACCAAGTCCGTGACGTTCACCCTTGGCGCCAATAACTTGTTCAACGTGCTGCCCGACAGCAAAAAGCAAGCCGCCGCCAACGGTCACCTCCCCGAAGAGGCTTACGGCGAAGGCAAGTCGGTAGCAGAGTTTGAGCGGGATTTCCGCGCCGCTCACGGCTCGTTGTTCCTGCCCTACGACTTCGACACCGTGCCGCACGAAGCGGTGCAAATGGGCGCGAACGGCGCATTTTTCTACCTGAAGGCCGCTTATACACTGGGCCTGTAAACGCAGCGAATTCAGGGTCTTTTTAGCAAATTTTTATACCTGCTTCCCGTTGGGAGCAGGTATTTTTTGTGTAAGTCGACAAATAATACAAGGTTGGCAAGGTATTTATTTTGCTATTTTACAGTTGGGGCAACGCGTCCATAATAACTTTGGGGTGCTATAGTCCTTCGTGAAGCTTTTTTTAGGATATGACCATCACTACTTTTCGTTTACCGTTCCTTCTGGGCGCGCTTTTATTCTGCATCCAATTCGTGGCGCCCGTGCAGGCACGCCCTGGTTCTGCGCCGCTGGCCGTGGCCGATGTGCCTCCCCTCGACGGACTCTGGAAAGGCCAATTGAAAGTGCCCGGCGGCCAGCTCGAAGTCATCTTTCGCTTCGTGAAACTCACCGGCGGCGAGTATTTCTGCACGCTCGATGTGCCCCTGCAAAAGGTGAGCCGCATGAACGTGAAGACCGAGGTGAAAGCCGATACCGTGCGGCTCTTCGCCGAAGAAGCCAATAGCCGCTTCGTGGGCAAGGTAACGGCCGACGGCAAGCAAATGACGGGCACCTGGCAGCAGCCAGGCTTCAAAGTGCCCATGACGCTGACCTTCAGCCCTCTGCCGGCTATGAATGCTAAGAACGTGCGCCTCACCCCGCCTTACCGCGAGGAAGAAGCCACTTTTAGCAACTTGGCCGTCAACGCCCGGCTGGGGGGCATGCTGACCATTCCGGCGGGACCGGGGCCGTTTCCGGCCGTGGTGCTGCTCAGCGACGTAGGCCCACAGGACCGCGACGGCACCGTGGGCGACTTTGCGCCGCTGGGCATGCTGGCCGACTACCTCACCCGGCGCGGCATTGCCGTGCTACGCTTCGACGACCGGGGCGTGGGCAAGTCGGGCGGCACCCCGGCCGTAACTACCGCCGACCTGGTGAGCGACGCCCAAGCGGGCCTGAACTACCTGCGTACCCGGCCCGAAATAGACCTTTCGCACCTGGGTTTGGTTGGGCACGGCGAAGGCGGCAACGTTGCCTTGTTGGCCGCTGCGCAGCCGCTGCCGCCCGCGTTTGTGGTGGCCCTGGCGGCGTACGGCCTACCCGGCCGCGACATTGTGGTGCAGCAGCAGGCCACCACCTTGCGCACGCTCGGCACCGAGTCGGCTCAGATTGAAGCTGCTACCAAGCGCCAGCTGGCCATGCTGGAAATCATCCGCCAGACCACCGACAACGCCCAGGCGCAAGCCATTGTGGCCAACATGCTGAAGCAGAACAACGCCGCCATCGACAACGCCACTGCCCAGTCGAGCGCCGCCGAAATGACCTCGCCCCGCTACCGCTACTTCTTGGCCTTCAACCCCGTGGAGAAGCTGCCGGCCGTGAACTGCCCCGTGCTGCTGCTCAACGGAACTTCCGACCTCACCATCAACGCCGACGCCAACCTGAAAGCCCTCGGCGCCGGCCTGAGCAAAAACAAGAACGTGACGTCTAAAAAGCTGGCCGGTGTCAACCACATGTTTCAACCCGACGCGACTAAGTGGCCCATCGTGAATGGCCAACCCCAGCCGAACTTCTCGCCCGAGGCCCAGGAGACCATTCGGGAATGGATTGTGACCCAAGCCAAAAAATAGGACCGCAGATTTTCGCGGATTTAACCGATTGCGCGGATTCTGGCGGCCTGATACGGCGCGAGAACCCTCCGCCAAGCAAGACAAGACTTATGGCCAACAGAAAAGGCCCCGCGCTGGCGGGGCCTTTTCTAATTTACAAAATAGGAACAACTCAACGCCGCCAGAATCCGCGCAATCCGTTGAATCCGCGAAAATCTGCGGTCCTTATTTAATCATGTCTACCTCGGCCTTAATCATGGCGTTGTAGCGACGGCCCTGGCCGTTGGCCAAGGTCAGTAGGTTCCAGCCTTTGCCGATGGTGTAGCTCCAGGTGCGGCTCTCCTTGTATTCGAAAGTGGGGCGCATAATCTGGCCGTAGGGCGTGTAGTTGTCCATGAAGTTGGTGGTGTAGAACTTGTCGCCGCCCACAATCCACTCCATGGCCACAAAAAAGCCTTCCTCGGGCGCGGGGATGTTGTAGGTGCTCAAGTCAATGGTGTACCATTCGCCGCCGCGCGAAGCTGACACCACAACGTTTTCGGTGAGCAGGTCGGTGTTGGGGGCGTTGTAGTTGCCGTCGGCCTTGTACAAGCGCACGCGGAAAGGCTCGCGCGGGAAGCCGTTCTCGCCGATGTAGAACGAGACCGTGCGCACGTTGCCCAGCTTCTTTTGCTTGTCGTTTTTGACGAAGAAGGCGTACTGGCTGCCGGGCAGGCCCTGAATCATCCCCTCGCCCGGGTTATTGGACTTCGAGCCCAGCTCTAGATTCTTGAGCTTGCCGCCTTTCACCACCACGCCTCCGCTCGTGCCCAAGTCAACAAAGCGCTTTTTCAGTTCCACAATAAGGTCTTCGGTGCTGCCGCGCTTGATGAAAACGGCGCTGTGCTCGTAACCCAACGTCATAACAATCAGAGAATCCTGACTGGTTTTTTCCAGGCCGGCTAATTGAAAATAACCATACTCGTTGGTGAGCGCGCCGGTGCCTTCTTCGCGCAACCCAATGGATGCAAAAGGCACGGGGTCTTTGGTTTTCGCGTCAACGACGCGACCCGTAATGCGGTTTTCCTGTGCCCAGCTTAGTGCTGGCAATAGCAATAGAACCCAAAAAGCAAGAAAAGGTAGGCGTTTCTTCATTGCCAAGAATAATTATAATGGATGTAAGACTGGCAAATTTACAAATTCTCTGCCATTATACCGTCATTGCTGGTCATTGAGAGCAACAAAGGTTTTTGTGAATGCAAATTTTGCTACTTACGATGTTGCTCTTAATGCAGATTTTTTAATATTAAAGTAAGCTAAATACTGCCGCCTGCCTCCAAAATGGCCTTTGCAGGCCGATTGAGCAAGCCAGTTTTTCTAAAAAGAATAACATAGTTGAGCTGAGTGCGTATCGACAAAAAATCATTCTCACCTTCTTTTCTTCTCACATGAAGACTACTTTTTTGACTTTGCTGGCCGCCACGGTTCTGCTTGCCAGCTGCGAAACCAAACGCTCGGAAACCAAAGACCAACTAGCAGAAGCAGGTCAGGATACCGCCGTGATGACGCGCGACGGCCAAACGGCGGGCGACGTAGCCGCCAGCGCCGCCAATTCGGTAGACAATGCCTGGGACATGACCAAGGCGAAACTGGCCGACGTGAAATTCAAAGAAATTAACTTGCCGGGAGTCAGCGTGCGGGGAGACAGCACCTACAACGTGTATAGCGTGGACGAAACCGTGCTCTTCGATACCGATAAGTCGGAAATTAAATCGACGGCCGCGGCTACGCTGCAGCAAATCACGGGCTCCATTGGCCAGCGCTACAGCAACGGCCAGGTGCGCGTGATGGGCTTTGCCGACTCGCGCGGCGATAAAAACTACAACCGCGAATTGAGCGAGAAGCGCGCCGAAGCCGTGAAAAAGTACCTCGTGTCAAACGGCAAGATTGACGCCAGCCGGGTGAGCGTGGAGCCCATGGGCGAGAGCAACCCGGCCGCCACGAACGCCACCCCTGAAGGCCGGCAGGAAAACCGCCGCGTGGAAATAGCCGTGCGTACCAAGTAAGCATTGCCAATAGGCAGATGGCAAGGCCCGTGCGCTCATGCGTGCGGGCCTTTTCTGTGCAATGCTCACTGCATAAGCACCTCGGCGGCTGGCTTGCCCTGAACAAGGTGGCTTTGGGTGTTCGGGAGAAACACTGCGCCTGGTCTTAGAGTTGTTTTAGGGCGTGTGACTGCTGGCAAATTCGTCCGGGGCCGGGCAGTCATTTTTACTATACACGCTAGTCTTCTGCTTATCTTTCGGGTCTTTTATATTGCTTTAAGAATTTTTCAAAATGGTTAGGTGCTTGATTTGGGTGCTTGTGCTACTATGTACGCCAAGTGCCGGGGAATTGTGGGTCGCTGCCAGCACGCTGGCCGCCGAGCCGCTGCCTCTGGGAGGATTATGGAAAGGTAAATTATCGGTGCTGGGTGGGCAGCTCGACCTCACCATCAGCATAGTGCCCCTGGCCAACGGCAAGTATTTTGGGGCGTTGGATGTGCCGGCTCAAAAACTAACCCGGGTACCCACCGAAGTCACCGTGCGCGGCGATTCGGTGTTGTTGTCGATGCCGGGCGCGGGCAGCCGCTACGCCGCCCGGTTCGACGCGGCGAAGAAAGAGTTGAATGGGATTTGGAACCAGACGGGCGTGAAGTCGGCCGTGGTGCTGCGCTATTCGCCCATGCCTGCCGTCAACGGCCCCGGCACGCGCCTGGCTCCGCCCTACCGCGAAGAAGACGTGGTGTTCAACAACCCCGTGTCGCGGCTCAACCTGGCGGGCACGTTGACGGTGCCCGCGGGGCCCGGCCCTTTCCCCGCCGTGGTACTGGTCAGCGACCTCGGGCCACAGGACCGGGACGGCACCGTGGGCGACTACCACCTGATGGGGTCGCTGGCCGACTACCTTACCCGGCGCGGCATTGCCGTGCTGCGCTACGACGACCGCGGCGTGGGTCAGTCGGGCGGCAGCACCACCACGGCCACCACGGCCATGCTGGTGAGCGACGTGCAAGCCGCCATCAATTTTCTGCGCGCCCGATTGGAAGTTAACATCAACCGCATCGGGGCCGTGGGCCACGGCGAGGGGGCCAATGTGGCCTTGCTGGCTGCTGGCCAGCCGCTGCCGCCCGCGTTTGTGGTGTCGCTGGCCGGCTACGGCCTGACCGGAGAGCAGACGCTGTTGCAGCAACAGGTGGCGCTGCAGCGCTCCAAAAAGCTCGACCCCGCGCTGGTGCAAGCGGCTTATGAGCGGCAGCGCACCATGTACGACATCATCCGGCAGACCAACCCGCCTCAGACCCAGGCCATTGTGAGCAACATGCTGCGCCAAGACCAACCCGGCCTCGACCCCAAAGAGGCGCAGACTGCCGCTGCACAGCTGCTTACCCCGTGGCGCCGTTATTTCCTAGGCTTCGACCCGTTGGAAGAGCTCGACCAGGTGCAGTGCCCCGTGCTGCTGCTTACCGGCATGGATGACCTGGAGTCGCCCGCCGACTTGCACCAAGCCGCCCTGGAAAAAGAGCTCAAAAGCATTAACCGCAATACCGTGGCCAAGCGCTTGCCCGGCGTCAACCACCTGTTTCAGCCCGCTAAAACAGAGTGGACCCTGATGAACGGAGAGATGAAGCCTCTCTTGTCGACCGTGGCGCAGGAAACCATTCGGGAATGGATAGTTGGGCTAAGCCCTGGGGCTAAGAGCCTACCCAAATAAATGGACAGCAAAGTGCTGTCATGCATACCCGGCGCCCGTCTAGCCGAACCCAAAGCGCTTCTGTTTGAGCAGGTTGTTTGGCTTTAACAGCCGCGCTGTGCTATTTAATCATGTCTACCTCGGCCTTAATCATGGCGTTGTAGCGCAGGCCTTGGCCGTTGGCGGCCGTAATCAAGCTCCAGCCCTTGCCGATGGAGTAGTTCCAGGTGCGGCTTTCTTTGAACTCAAAGGTGGGGCGCATAATCTGGCCGTAGGGCGTGTAGTCGTCCATGAAGTTGGTGGCGAAGAACTTATCGCCGCTCACCACCCACTCCATGGCCACAAAAAAGCCTTCCTCGGGTGCGGTGATGTTGTAGGGGGTCAGGTCGACGGTGTACCACTGGCCACCCTGGGGGGCCGAGACGACCACGTTTTCGGTGAGCAGGTCGGTGTTGGGGGCGTTGTAGTTGCCGTCGGCCTTGTACAAGCGCACGCGGAAGGGCTCGCGGGGGAAACCGTTCTCGCCAATGTAGAACGACACGGTCCGCACGTTGCCCAGCTTTTTCTTCTTGTCGTTCTTCACAAAGAAGGCGTACTGGCTGCCGGGCAAGCCCTGAATCATGCCCTCGCCGGGGTTATCGGATTTAGCGCCGAGGCCCAGGTTTTTTACTTTCCCAGCTTTCACCACCACGTTGCCAAGTTGCACGGCTCGCTTGGGCACTTCGATGGTGAGATTGGGCACTGCTACCCCGCGCTTGACCAGCACAGCCCGCCGGCCGTAACCCAGCGCCACGACTACCAGAGAGTCGTCGGCGCCTTTGGTGGGAGCAGGTACAATGAACTGGCCGTGCTCGTTGCTCAAGGCGCCAATCTGCTCATTCTTAAGGCCGATGGAAGTGAAAGGCAAAGGCTCTTTGGTGTCTTTATCGACAATAACTCCCTTGATTTGCACTTGTTGGGCCCAACCTGGAGCTGTAGCGCTGGCTAAAAATAATGATAAAAAAAGTAGGCGTAGGGACATATAATAAGAGGTAGAACGAACAAAATTACAAATTCGAGGCAGAAAGTTATTGCTAAATATTAGCAGATACAACTTTCCCAAGAAATGTAGGACAAACCATGGGCAAGCCAGAGTAAATGAACTAGATGTTTTTAGTCCTTGGAAAAACTATAAGCAGTTTGAAAGCGTTTGTGAACGTACCTTTGTTTGTATTCTTTCTAAATAAGCAGTTAACCGTTTTCGCCCGTGGCATTATTCCGTCGTACCAGTCAAGTCCCATTGTCCGCTACCGCCGTTCGGCGCACGGCCAAGGATTTGCGGGTGGGCGAGACGGGTACCATTTGCTGCTTGGAAGACCCCGAAATGGCGTTGAAGCTCTTGGAAATGGGCTGCGTGCCCGGGGTGCAAGTGCGGCTAAGCGGCCGGGCGCCTTTGGGCGACCCGCTGATGCTGGTACTGGGCAATCAGGAATATACGTTGTCGGTGCGAGCCAGCGAGGCGGCCACCATTTTGTTGAAGGAGTAGGGCGCAGCGTATGGCGGCGATAGAAAGCAACTTAGCGACCGCAGTTCCCGCTGCACCGCAAACAGGACCAACTACCACAGCCCGGCCCTTGCGTATAGCCCTGATTGGCAACCCCAACAGTGGCAAAACCTCCCTGTTCAACCAACTCACGGGGCTCAACCAAAAGGTGGGCAACTTTCCTGGGGTCACGGTTGACCGGAAATCTGGTTTTGCGCAGCTCACGCCATCGCAGCGAGCCGAAATTGTGGACTTGCCCGGCACGTACTCGCTCTATCCCAAGAGCCTGGACGAAAAGGTGATTACCGACCTGCTCTACGACAAAACCGCTGACGGCTACCCCGACTTTGTGGTGGTGACGGTAGACGCCAACAACCTGCGGCGCAGCCTGCTGCTGTTCACGCAGCTCGGCGACCTCGGCCTGCCCGCCGTGCTGGCCCTCAACATGATGGACGTGGCCGAGCGCCACGGTGTCAACATTGACTTGCCGGCGTTGGAGCAGGAACTGGGCGTGCCCATCATCCCGATGAATGCCCGCAACGGCAGTGGAGTGGCCGCGCTAAAAATTGTGATGGCACAGCGGCTGGACGCCGCACCGGTGCGTTTCTGGGAGCCCGACGAGAAACTGCTGCCGCTAGTGCGCCAGATTCGTTACTACTTCGACCTGCACAACGATTACCTGGCCCTGCACTACGCCCAGCAGTTCCGCCAGATTAGCTTCTTGAGCGCCGACGACAAGGCCCACTTGCAGGAGCTGACTCACAAGTACAGCTTCGACGCGACGGCGCAGCAAGCGGCCGAAACCATTGCCCGCTACTCGCGCATCAACGAGATACTGCTCGAGACGGTGACGGTGACGCGCACCGAAACGCGCGAGCCCATTAGCAACCGCATCGACAAGGTGCTGACGCACCGCGTGGGCGGCTACCTGATTTTTCTGGGCATTCTGTTTCTGCTGTTTCAGGCCATTTTTGCCTGGGCGCAGTACCCCATGGACTGGATTGACCAGGGAATTTCGGCCTTGAGCGGCGTCATTCAGGACAACTTTTCGGGGCCGCTGGTGCGGCTCCTCACCGAAGGTGTGCTGGCCGGCTTGGGCGGCGTGCTGATTTTCATTCCGCAGATTGCCTTGCTGTTTGGCTTCCTGGCCGTGCTAGAGGAAACGGGGTACATGGCTCGCGTAACCTTCTTGATGGATAAGCTGATGCGCCCTTTTGGCCTGAGCGGCAAAAGCGTGGTGCCCCTCATTTCGGGCCTGGCCTGCGCGGTGCCGGCCATCATGGGGGCGCGCACCATTGAGAGCTGGAAAGACCGGATGATAACCATTTTCGTGACGCCGTTAATGTCGTGCTCGGCGCGCATTCCGGTGTACACGGTGCTGGTGGCGCTGGTGGTGCCGGACGAGGCGGCCTGGGGCATTTTCAACCTGCGCGGCGTGGCCCTGATGGGGTTGTACTTGCTGGGGCTGTTCTCGGCCTTGGGCTCGGCCTGGGTGCTGAAGAAGGTCTTGAAAGCCCGCGAACGGAGCTACTTCATCATGGAATTCCCGGTATACCAGTGGCCGCGCTGGAAAAACGTGGCCCTGACCATCTACCAGAAAGTGCAGGCCTTTGTCTTTCAGGCGGGTAAGGTGATTATTGCCATTTCGGTGCTGCTGTGGGTCCTGGCCAGCTACGGCCCTGGCCAACAGCAGGAAACGGCCGAAGCGCAAGTGCGCCAACAGGCCACCGCGCAAGCCTGGGACGACGCCGAAACCAGCCGCCGGGTGGCTTCAGCGCGCCTGGAGAATTCCTACGCGGGCTCGTTTGGGCGGGCGCTGGAGCCGGCCATTCGGCCCCTGGGCTACGACTGGAAAATTGGCATTGCGCTGCTCACGTCGTTTGCGGCGCGGGAGGTATTCGTGGGCACCATTTCCACCATTTACAGCGTGGGGCAGGATGCCGACATGGGCACGCTACAACAGAAGCTGAGCGCCGAAAAGGACGCCAACGGACAGCCGTTTTTCACCCCGGCCCGGGCGTTTTCGCTGCTAGTGTTCTACGTATTCGCCATGCAATGCATGAGCACGCTGGCCGTAACTTACCGCGAAACCAAGAACTGGAAGTGGCCGCTGGCGCAACTTGTATACATGACGGGCTTGGCCTACGCGGCGGCTTTTGTGGTGTACCAGGTATTGGCGTAAGGGCAGAAGGCTAGTCAAGCAAATCTTACTACCGATAAGAAATGACAAGGTCCCGTTCTATGCTGAACGGGACCTTGTCATTCTATTAAGGTTGCTCTAGGGTGGCGACTGTGCTGATGTTAAAGATTAGAGATTTCCTTATTTAGAATTTGTCTAAATAAAGTTGGAAATGCCGATTTACTGCCGTTGCTTTGCACCATCAATTGCAAACCAACGACCCATGACTCTGTCTCGACCTAGCCTCTGCTTCCGCGCTATTCTATTGTTTATTAGTTTGTTTGCTTTGGCAAGCACCACAGCATACGCCCAAAACACGGGTGCCGTGCAGGGCAAAGCCACGCAAGCTTCAGGCCAGCCCCTCATTGGGGCATCGGTTGTGGTAGCGGGTACCACCATTGGTGCTAGCACTGATGTTGAGGGTAACTACAGCTTGGTTGACGTACCGGTTGGGGCGCGTACGCTGACCGTGCGGTTGGTGGGTTATGCTACCCAAAGCCGCCGTGTGCAGGTGGGCGCAGGCGAAACATTGACCCAGAATTTTTCGCTGGCAGAAAATGCCGAAGAGCTAGGCGAAGTGACCGTGACTGGCGACCGCACCAACAAGTTTGCTCGCAAGAATTCGGAATACGTGAGCAAGATGCCGCTCCGTAACTTGGAAAACCCGCAGGTGTACGCCACGGTGGGCAAGGAATTGCTGACCGAGCAACTGGTGTTTTCGGTGGATGACGCCACCCGCAACGTACCCGGCCTGCAAAAAATGTGGGACGCCACTGGCCGCGGCGGCGACGGCGGCGCCTTCTACGCCAGCCGTGGCTTCGTGACCTCTAGCCAGCTGCGCAACGGTGTGGCCGGCAATGTGACCAGCGACATCGACGCCGTGAACCTAGAGAAGCTTGAAGTCATCAAGGGGCCGTCGGGTACGCTGTTTGGCAGTGCGCTTACGTCGTACGGCGGCCTGCTGAACCGCGTGACGAAGAAGCCCTACGAGAGCTTTGGCGGAGAAGTAGCCGTGTCGGCGGGCAGCTACGCCTTCCACCGCATCAGCGCCGACGTGAACACGCCGCTCAACGCTTCAAAGAGTTTGGCTTTCCGGCTGAACACGGCTTACAACTACGAGGACAACTTTCAGAACGCGGGCTACACGGGCTTCAACAAGAGCCTGGCCATTGCGCCGAGCCTGCAGTTCCGGCCCAACGAGAAGCTGACCATCAACCTGGACGCAGAAGTGTACCGCGGGACCAACGTGGGCAAGCAGATGATTTTCTTCTATGAAACGTCGCAAGCGCTGGGCGTGTCACGAGCCGATGAAGTGCCGCTTGATTACCGGCAGTCGTACCAAGGGCCGGGCCTGACGCAGGACTCGCGGAGCACCAACCTGTTTGGGCAAGTGCAGTACCGCATTTCGCCGGCCTTCACCTCGACTACCTACCTCACGTCGAGCCACAGCTACTCCAACGGGTTCGGACCCTACTTTTACCTAGTGTCGGACGCTACGGCCAGCCAGGGCGCCGTCACCACGCCGGGCACCCACTTGCTAGCCCGAGCCGACCAGTCCACCGATAACAGCCGCCGGCAAATCTTCGAGGTGCAGCAGCTCTTCAACGGCGACTTTCAGGTGGCTGGGCTGCGCAACCGCGTGGTGCTGGGGCTTGATTTCCTGCGCCTCGATTCCGACGTGGACTTCCTGGGCGGCGGCTTCGATACGGCCCCGCTAAACGTGCCGGGCTATGATTTCCGCAACTTCAGCGGCACGACGGTGAACCAGCTCTACGCGGCCACCCCGCCGCCGCATTACCTGGTCACGACCAAGTCGAATACCTACAGCGCCTTCGTGTCGGATGTGCTGAACCTGACCGAGCAGCTGAGCGTGTTGGCAGCTTTGCGCGTCGACCATTTCGACAACAAAGGCGGCATCTTCTACACGCCGACGGAGCCGTATACGCAGACCGCACTTTCACCCAAGTTTGGTGCCGTGTACCAGCCGGTGAAAGACCGGGTGGCCGTGTTTGCCAACTACCAAAACAGCTTCAACAACCTGGGCAGTTACACCGGAACCGACGGCATTGGGCGCATTGCTAAGCCTGAGCAAGCCAACCAAGTAGAGGCCGGTGTGAAGCTGGACGCGGCCGACGGCCGGGTGAGCGCCACGGTGAGCTACTACAACATTGAGGTGAAAAACCGCCTGCGCTCTACGCCAATCGGCGAAAGTAGCCCGGGTGCCAACGACGCCATCCCAAACGCCAGCACGCAAAACGGCACCCAGGAAAGCCGCGGCGTAGAGCTGAACTTGATTGCCACCCCGCTGCCGGGCCTGAACGTGGTGGGCGGTTTCGCCTACAACCACTCGGTCCTAGTGAACGCAACCGAGGACGTGAACGGCCTGCGTCCCAATACCGCCTCCTCGCCCTACCTAGCCAATGCTTGGGTGAGCTACCGCCAGCCCGAAGGCGTACTCAAGGGCTTGGGCGCCGGCTTCGGGGGCAACTACGCCAGCGACAACAAAGTCCAGAACACCAAGACCAACGTGTTCACGCTGCCGGCCTACACCATTTTGAATGCCAGCGTGTTCTACGACCAGCCCAAGTACCGCATCTCGGCGCGGGTAGACAACCTGACCGACCAAAAGTATTGGATTGGCTACACCACCATGAGCGCGCAGAAGCTGCGCAGCATCGTGGGTAGCGTGGCCTATAAGTTTTAAGCAAACAACGGTAGTTACCGGCATTAGCAAGGCCTGCCCTGTGTGTCTGGCATCGGCGTAGCCGAAGCATCTCTGCTGCACTGCGCATGGTTCGCTGCAATGAATGAGCGCAACACTTTCTTCGGCTGCGGTGGTGAGTCGTGGCGGAGAAGGGGCGGGGATGCTTCGCTACGCCAACGCCAGTTGCGTGCCACGGTAGTATTTTCTGTCATTGACAATCTTCCCATGACCATTAAGCAAGCCGTTGGTAAAGTGCATCTTTGGCTGGGCCTGGCTTCGGGGCTGGTGGTGTTCATCGTGAGCCTGACGGGTGCCATTTTCACGTTTCAGGACGAAATCCGGGACTTGACGGAACCATGGCGCAAAGTGGAAGCGCGGGCGTCGGCGCCACTGCTGCCCTCGCGCCTGCAGGCGGCGGCGCTGGCGAAGCATCCGGGCGTGGAAAAAGCCGCGACCTGGGTGACCTATTTCGGTCCTGAACGCTCGGCCACGGTGTTTTTTACCGACCCGGTCGGGGTGCCCACGCAGGTGTACCTGAACCCCTACACCGGCCAGGTGCTAAAGGCGCAGGATTTGCGCTGGCATTTCTTCAGCATCGTGCAGGCTATTCACATGACCTTGCTGCTGCCCGAAGCGGTGGCGAAATGGGTGGTGGGCGGCAGCGTCATCATTTTTCTGCTCATGCTAGGCACGGGGCTGGTGCTGTGGTGGCCCAAGCGCAAGCAGGAATGCAAACAGCGCTTCACCGTGAAGTGGGGTGCCCGCTGGCGGCGCGTCAACTATGACTTGCACAACGTGTTGGGCTTTTACGTCGCTAGCATTGCCGGGCTGCTGGCACTCACGGGCCTGTTCATGATTTTTCCGGTGCTGCTCGACTCGGTTATGTTGGCGGCCAACGGCGGCCGGACCTATCCGCAAGACACGGCGGTGGCCAAAATAGATACCCTGCAGGCCGTAACGGCCGCCGCTCAGCCGTTGCCCGATGTAATTTACCGCACGGTGCAGCGCGACTCGCCGGGGGCCGAGATGATGATTATCGGGCCGGCCGGTAATGGCAAGGCGCCCGCGCAATGTTGGGCTTACCAAAAGACGTTGCACTACTACCACCGCGACGAGTATGCGTTTCATCCGGTGTCGGGGCAATTGCTGATGAGCCAGCCGCACGCCGCCAAGAGCAACGGCAAGAAGTTGGGCGACATGAACTACGACATCCACACGGGCCTAATTCTGGGCTTGGGAGGCAAAATTGTGGCCTTCCTCGCCAGCCTGATTTCGGCCAGTTTGCCCGTGACGGGTGCCCTGCTGTGGTGGGGCCGCAAGCAGAAAAGCAAGAAAGGCGCGAAGGCTCTGCGTCCGGTGGCGCAGTAAGGAGCCGTTCAGAATGGAACAGGCTGTTCAAAAGTGGACACTTTTTGCGCAGACCTTACGGGTGTATTCTGTATATTTTATTGATAATTAATTAGTTATTGAGTTGGCACGCGGCTTGGCATTACCTGTAGGAACCTTACTACTTCCTGCACGAAAATGGACAGAGCCATACCCCTTGCCACGCAAAATCAGCGAACGCGCCGTCGATGGTTGCTAGCCGCGGGTGCCGTGGCGGTGCTGCTGGCCGCAGTGCTGGCGTTTCGCTCGGTGTTGAAGCCCGGCATCCGGCGCAGTGACTTGCTCACCGCCACTGTAGAAACCGGCGACGTAGATGCCACTCTCACAGCTGCGGGTACCGTTATTCCGGGCCGTGAGGCGGTGATTACTAGCCCCATCCAAAGCACCATCCGGCGGGTGGCCGTGGCGGTGGGCGCGCGGGTACAGCCCGGCGAAACCATTCTGGAGCTGGACAAAGAACTCGCCAACTCGGCCCTGGCCAAGCTGGACGATGAGCAACTGCGCAATCAAAACAAGAATTCGCAGCTCCAGCTCACGCTCGAGCGCAGCCTCAACGACCTCCGGGCGCAGGCCCAGGTGCAAGCCGTGAAAGTGCGCAGCCTGCAGTCGGCGCTGCGCGACGAGCAGCAGCTGTTCGAACTGGGCGGCGGCACGGCCGAAAACGTGCGCCAGGCCGAGCTAAACCTCACGGTGGCGAAGCTGGAAGCCAGCCGCTTGGAACGCCAGATTCAGACGCAGCAGCGCTCCAATGCGGCCGACGTGCGCGAACTAGGCTACACCGTTTCGATGCAGCAGCGCAGCATCTCGGAGCTGGCCACCAAGCTGCGCCAAGCCAACATCAGCAGCCAGCAGTCCGGCGTGGTGACCTGGGTGAATGAAAACCTGGGCGAAACCGTGCAGGCCGGCGACGCCCTGGCTCGAGTGGCTGACCTGCGCAGCTTCCGGGTGCGAGCCACCGTGTCGGACTCCTACGCTGACCAGCTGCGCCCCGGCGGCCCCGTGAAAGTGCGCCTCAACGGCACCGACCTGCCCGGCAGCATCAGCACCATCAGCCCGGCGGTGGAAAAGGGCGTCGTGACTTTCTACGTGACCCTGGAGCAAGCCAACCACCCGGTGCTTCGCTCCAACCTGCGGGCCGATGTATTCGTGGTGACCGATGCCCAGCGCCACACGCTGCGCCTGAAAAACGGCCCCTATTACCAAGGCGGGCGCGAGCAAGCCGTGTTCGTGGTGAACGATGGAGTGGCCACGCGCCGCACGGTGCAGTTCGGGGCCAGCAACTTCGATTACGTGCAAATAACCGCGGGCTTGCGGTCGGGCGAAGAAGTCATCGTGTCCGACATGAAGGACCACGCCGACACGCCTGAACTGGTGCTCCGCTAGCTCCCCATTCCCCTTTAGGCTTTTCTCCCTTTTTTCTGCCGGTTACCCTACACTCTTACCTTTTTTCTGACAAAACCATGAAAACGAACAACTTCCTGTTTGCCAAAATCAGAATTGGCTTGGTGGCCCTCGGTTGTGGGCTGGGAGCCGGCCACCTGTCGGCTAGTTCGGGCGAGGCCGGAGCCTTGGCCGGCACGCTGCGCGAAAAGTGCACCAACGCGCCCCTTACCCACGTGCGGGTGACCCTGGTGCGGCCCACCAACTATACCGTGGTGGCCAGTGGCCGCACAGATGCTGCTGGCGCCTTCCGCCTGCGCGGCATTCCCGCGGGCACATACCAGTTGCGCACCGACTTGCTGGGCTACGAAGCCCTGGGGGAGAGAATCAGCATTGGCCGGCGGCGGGCGTCGCAGCAATTGGGCACCGTGGCTGTGGCGCCGGTGGCCGAGCAGCAAGTGGTGGTGCGGCCCGACGTGAACGAGCCCGTGGCCCAGGTGAGCCGCGGGGTAGCCGTGGGGCGGTGGTAGCAACAAGCAGCATCCGCGAACTGGAATTCTAACGCCATCATGTCGAACACAAGCCCTTTCTTTTTCCGTCAAGCGCGGCAGCTCCTGTGCGGTGCTTGGCTGCTGGCTGGTGCCCACGTGGCCGCCGGCCAGCAGCCAGGCACCGCACCGGGGGCGACGCTCACGCTGCCCGAAATTATTGCTTTGGCCCAAGACAACTCGGTGGCGGGGCAACAGACGCGCACCGACCGGGAGCTGGGCTACTGGCAATGGCGCAGCTTTCAGGCCAACTACCGGCCGCAAGTGGGCCTAGCGGGCACGCTGCCCAACTTCAACCGGGTGGTGACGCCCGTGGTGCAGCCCGATGGCACCACCGATTTTCGGGCGGTGCGCATCAACAATTCCAACGTGGGGCTGACCGTGACGCAGAACGTGGGCCTGACGGGCGGGCAAGTGTTTGTGGGTTCCGAAGTGCAGCGCTTCGACGACTTCAACGGGCAGCTGCGGCGTTACAATAACCAGCCATTCACGGTGGGCTTTACGCAGCCGCTGGGCCAGTTCAATTCGCTGGTTTGGGCCCGGCGCATCGAGCCACTGCGCTACCAGGAGAGCCAGCGCCAGTATGTGGAAAACCGCGAAACGGTGGCTCAGCGCGTGACGGAGCTGTACTTTGACTTGCTGCTGCAACAGGTGAACGAGGCCGTGGCCGACCAAAACGTGCAAGCCAGCGCCGAGCTGCTCCGCGTGGGCCAGGAAAAGCTCAAGCTGGGCCGGCTCTCGCAAAACGACTTATTGCAACTGGAGCTCAATTACCTGAACGCCCGCCAAGCCCGGGCTCAGGCCCAGCTCGAAGCCGAAAACGCCGCCCTCGACCTGCAGACTTACACCGGACTGCCCAACTCCGAAGCCCAGCCTGCCCTGGCAGTGCCCGCCCCGGCTCCCCTCATGGCCGTGGCGCCGGAGCAAGCCCTGGCGCAGGCTCGGCAGAACCGCAGCACCACCTTGGCCTTGCGCCGCCGCTTGCTCGAAGCCGAGCGCGGCGTGGCCCTGGCCCGCGGCACCACCGGCCTGCAAGCCAGCTTGAGTGCCACCACGGGCTACGTCAACCAGGCGCCCAACTTCGGTGATACTTACCTGAACCTGCAAAACCAGCAGCAGTTGCGCCTGGCCTTCAGCATGCCGCTGGTGGACTGGGGCCGGCGCCGCGCCATCACGCGCACCGCTGAGCTTACCCGCGACCAAACCCAGCGCGCTGTGGCGCAGGAAACCCAGACCTTTGAGCAAACCGTGCGCACCCAGGCCTTACAGCTACCACGCCTGGCCGAGCAAGTGGCCCGCGCCGCCCGCGCCGACTCGCTGGCCCAGCAGCGTTATGCCATCACCCAAGCCACGTACCGGGTGGGCCGCCTCAGCCTCACCGACTTGACGCTGGCGGCTGCGGCCAAAGACGTGGCCCGGCGCGATTACGTCGCCGCCTTACGGGCCGCTTGGGTGGCGCATTACCGCCTCCGAGCCCTGACGCTGTACGATTTTGAACGCCAGGCCTTGATTGAAGCGCCTAAATAATTGACCTGCCACATCCGAACACCCTGTCCAGTTCTGGACATCATTTGCAAGGGGGTAATTTCGGTTGATTGATGCAATTTACTGATTATAAAAGCTTTATTTAATTGGCACGCTGCTTGGCTTCTGCCTAACATACTCGCCGCCGATGGCTTCAAAATCGGACACCTGCCCCACCTTTTTTCTCGCCACATCAAACCGCCGCTTGCCATGACTCCGACGACTGCTTCTTCCTCTCAACCGACTGCTACCGCTGAAGCCCTGCAGGGCCCCACCGCGGCTACGCCCGTGCTGAAGCTTACCGACATCGAGAAAGTGTACCAGACCAAAACCATTGAGACCGTGGCGCTGAACCGCGTGAACCTGACCATCAATCGGGGCGAGTTTGTGTCGGTGATGGGGCCCAGCGGCTGCGGCAAGTCGACGCTGCTCAGCCTGATGGGCCTGCTCGACGAGCCCACCAGCGGCGTAGTGGAAGTGGACGGCCGGCCAGTGCAGTCCTACTCCGACCGGGAACTGGCCCACTTGCGCAACCTGAAAATCGGCTTCGTTTTCCAGAGCTACCACCTCATAAACGACCTCTCGGTGGTAGATAACGTGGAAGTGCCGCTGCTGTATCGCCGCGGCCTGAGCGGCAAGGAACGGCGCCGGCTGGCCCTCGATGCGCTTGATAAAGTGGGCCTCAGCGCCCGTACCGGGCATTTCCCTGGCCAGCTCTCGGGCGGGCAGCGGCAGCGGGTGGCCATTGCGCGGGCCCTGGCCGGCGGCCCCGAAATCATTCTGGCCGACGAACCCACCGGCAACCTCGACTCGGTGATGGGGGAGGAGATAATGGACCTGCTGCTGGGCCTGAATAAGCGCGAAGGCGTGACCATTGTGATGGTAACCCACGACGAGCAGCAGGCCCTGAAAACGGAGCGCGTAATTCGCTTCTTCGACGGCAGCCAGGTGGGCTAAGCGCTGCGTGACCTCCTTTTTTCTGCTCAAGACTTACTGCCTGAAACCATGCTGCTCTCATACCTGAAAATTGCCTGGAAGGTGCTCATGCGCCGGAAGTTCTTCACCTTCATCAGCCTGTTTGGCGTGAGCTTCACGCTGATGATTTTGCTGGTGGTGATGGCGATGTTCGACCACTTGGTGGGGCCCAGCACGCCCACCAAGCGCGTCGACCGGATGCTGTTCGTGAACTCCATTCGGCACGAGATGGTGGACAACCACGGCTGGATGAACATGCCGGCCAGCATCCACTTCGTGGACGACTACGTGCGGAAGATGAAAACCCCCGAAAAGGTGGGCATCATGACGGCTTCTTCTAATGCCACGGCCTTCACCAAGAGCAAGTTGCTGCCCCTCGACCTTGCGTACACCGACGGCAACTTTTGGCAAATCATGGACCATGATTTCCTGGGCGGCCGGGCCTTTACCGACGCCGAAGTGAAAGCTGCGCAGCACGTGTGCGTGCTCAACGAAGCCACCGCCCGCAGCTACTTCGGCACCACCGACGTGGTGGGCCGCACCATCGAAATCGACCTGAAGAGCTACCGAATTGCGGGCGTGGTGCGCAACGTGTCGGCCGCGCAGGTGTTCGCCTACGCCGACGTGTGGGTCCCCTACACCCTCAGCCCGCAGTATTTTAAGGACAACCGCATCAGCGGCGAGTTTCTGGTGGTGCTGTTGGCGCCCTCGGAGCAAGCAGTGCCTGCCGTGCGCGAGGAATACCAGCAGATGATGAAGCGCGTGGAAATTCCGAATCCCAAGGAGGTGAAGGCCATCTACTCCCACGCCGACCCCCTGGTGGCCGGCTTCACGCGGGCCATACTGAACTTCAAGAACCAGGCCGTGGATGATGACAACCTGGACACCTTCTACCTCATCGTGAGCGGACTGGCGCTGCTGTTTATGCTGTTGCCGGCCCTGAACCTGGTGAACCTGAACGTGACGCGCATTCTGGAGCGCTCGGGCGAGATTGGGGTGCGCAAGGCCTTTGGGGCGGCGGGCCGCGATTTGGTAGGGCAGTTTTTGGTGGAAAACGTGGTGCTGGCCTTGGTGGGCGGCCTGCTGGGGCTGGGATTGGCCGCCGGGGCGCTGGCCCTGGTAAACGAGGCCCACACCGTGGCCTACGCGCATTTCACGCTGAGCTGGGGGGTGTTTGGCTGGGGTATGGTGCTCACCCTCATTTTTGGGTTGATGAGCGGCGTGTATCCCGCCTGGAAAATGTCGCGCCTCAACCCCGTAGCCGCCCTGCGCGGCGGAGGCGACCAAAAGTGAGATGGTGAGGTGGTGAAATAGTGAGTTTGATGTTTCGCTCGCCACTTCGCCACTTACCGCCGCTCACCATTTCACCATTTCACTATCTCACCCATGTTCCGCCACTTATTCACCCTCATCTGGAATCGCAAGCGGGCCAATCTGCTGCTCATTTCCGAAATCTTCTTTTCGTTCGTGGTGCTGTTTGGGGTGGGCGCGGTGCTCATCACCAACGCCAAAAACTACCTAGCGCCCCACGGCTTCAACTACGAGCAGGTGTGGCGGCTGCAGGTGCGTGCCGGCCAAGGCCTAAAAATGCCCCGCGCCGAACTCGACGACGTGCTGCGCCAAGTGAAAGCCCTGCCCGGCGTGCAAACCGTGGCCCTCACCAGCGGCAACACGCCCTTCATTTTCATGACCAATAACTCGGAGTTTCGCTACAAGAGCAAACTCACGCCTTATGCCAACGTGTACGACGCCGACGACAAGTACGCGGCGGTCATGCAGCTGCAATTGCGCGAAGGCCGCTGGTTTACGCCCGCTGACGACGCCAGCAATCATCGTCCCGTGGTCATCACCCAAGACATGCGCGAAATGCTGTTTGGCAACGAGCCCGCGTTGGGCAAAATCTTCACCTACGGCAAGCCGGGCAAGGATATCAAGCCGGAGGACGAATTCCTAGTGACGGGCGTGGTGGACAACGTGCGCATGGAAAGCGACTTCTCGGCGCCCATTCCGTCGGTGTGGAAGCGCCTCATTCCCTACGACACCACCCACTGGGAAACGGCCAACGTGCTGGTGCGCGTGGCCCCCGGCGCGGGCGGCGAGCTGCAGGAGAAAATAGCCCGCACCGTGGCCAGTGTCACCCGCCAGTGGACCACCGAAGTGCGCGTGTTGGACGACCAACGCCTCAGTCGGCGCCGCTACACGCTGGTGCCGGTGGTGGGGCTGGCCATCATCGGGCTGTTTCTCATCATCAACGTGGCGCTGGGGCTGTTCGGGGTGCTGTGGTACAACATCAGCCAGCGCCGGGCCGAGATTGGCTTGCGCCGGGCCATGGGCGCCACTGGCGCAGGCATCGGCTGGCAGTTTTTGGGCGAGATGATGGTGGTGACCACCTTCGGCGTCTTGTTGGGTGGGCTGCTGGCGGCGCAGTTCCCGCTGCTCCATGCCTTCGACCTGCCCGCGCAGCCCTACTTGCTGGCCATTGCGGCGGCCACCGCCGCGGTGTATTTCATCACGGCACTGTGCGCCTGGCAGCCCAGTCGGCTGGCCGCGGCCATTCAGCCTGCTACCGCGCTACGGGAAGAATAAGAGCGGAATAAACCAACTTTTGATTTTATTTTATGAGAAACTGTAACGAAGCGCCGAATGGGCGGTAACCCGGGCAACCCCGGGCAGTCGAGACGCATCTGGGTAAAACGCTGTTACTTTTTCTCATCCCTTTCTCCTTTTTTCTCATGAAAAACATCACTGCACTCGCCCTCGTCTGGTTGTTGGCCCTGGTGCCCGCCCTGGCCCAAACCGCTCCCGAAGTCCGCTCCGTGGGCAACTTCACCTCCGTGGAAGTAAGCAGCGGCATCGAGCTGCGCCTTGCCGCCGGCCAGCCCCAGCGCGTGGAAGCCAGCGCCGACACGCCCGAGATGCTGGCCCGCATCAAAACCGAAGTGCGTGACGGCGTGCTGAAAATCACCTTCGAGCACAAGCTGAACGAGGCCTGGAGCAAAGACAACCGCCCCCGTGGCCTCAAAGTGAACGTGACGGCCGCCGCCCTCAACGGCATCAAGGCCACCAGCGGCGCTCGGGTGGAAGTAGCTAACTCCTACGCCACCACCAACCTGGAAATAGAAGCCTCTTCCGGGGCTGTCCTCAAAGGCAGTTTCACGGCAGATGACGTGAAAGCCCGCGTGAACAGCGGCGGCGTGGCCACAATGGCCGGCACCATCAAGCGCCTCGACGTGAAGGCCTCGAGCGGCGGCATGTTCAAAGGCGACGATTTGAAAGTCACCGCTTGCGAAGCCTCGGCCTCCAGCGGCGGCAACGTGGCCGTGGCCGTGCAAGAAACCCTCACCGCCGATGCTTCGAGCGGCGGCGACGTGCGCTACAGCGGCTCGCCGAAAGTTACCAAGCACACCAGCAGCGGCGGCAGCGTGAAGGGCCGCTAGGCCGGAGCACGGCAAGCCAATGCTAGGTTTTTGACAAATAGAATAGACCGTCATGCTCATCTGGCGTCCGCGCAGCCGAAGCATCTCGCGTGCCACCACTAATCCTTTTCTAACGATTGGGTTACTACCACACGCGAGATGCTTCGGCTGCGCGGACGCCAGATGAGCATGATATTTTCATCATGTCCCGTTGCTTAGTCTTGTGACGGTTTCTTACCCCAAACGTAGCCCTTGTAGCTGCCAGTACTTTCCCATGTTCCTTATCGTCGACGACGACGTGGCCATTCGCACGTCGCTGCAGTTGCTGCTAAAGCAGGCCGGCTACCCCACCAAAGCCGTGGCCACTCCCGCCGAGGCCCTGGCCACGGTGCGCGCCACGCCCCCGCGCCTGGTGCTGATGGACATGAATTTCTCGCTCGACACCAGCGGCCACGACGGGCTGGCGCTGCTGGCCCAGGTGAAGCAGCTGGCCCCGCAGGTGCCGGTCATCCTCATCACGGGCTGGGGCAGCATTGCGCTGGCGGTGGAGGGCATGAAGGCCGGGGCCGCTGAGTTCGTGACCAAGCCCTGGCACAACGAGGCCTTGCTTCAAACCATCCGCACGGTGCTGGCTGTGGGCGAAACCGTGCCGGAAACCGACGCTGCGGATGCCCCCGCCCGTCAGCGTCGGCACCTCGACCAGCAGTTTGAGTTTCGGGACATCATTGGCCATGACCCGCAGCTGTTGCAGGTGTTGCGCAGCGTGGGCCAGGTAGCCGCCACCGACGCCTCGGTGCTGATTGAGGGCGACAGCGGCACCGGCAAAGAGCTAGTAGCCGAGGCCATCCACCGCAACAGCCAGCGCCGCAAGCAGCCGTTTGTGAAAGTGAACCTGGGCGGCATCTCGGCATCGTTGTTTGAAAGCGAGATGTTTGGTCACCGCCGCGGCGCCTTCACCGATGCCAAAACCGACCGGGTGGGCCGCTTTGAGCTGGCCAACGGCGGCACCATTTTTCTGGACGAAATAGGGGAGCTGGAGCTGGCCTCGCAAGTGAAGCTGCTGCGTGTACTGCAAGACCGCACCTACGAGGTACTGGGCGACAGCAAGCCCCGCCGGCTCGACATTCGGGTGATTTCGGCCACCAACCGCAACCTCGCCGAGATGGTGGCGCAGGGCCGCTTCCGCGAAGACCTGTTCTATCGCATCAACCTGATTTCGGTGCGCCTGCCCGCCTTGCGCGAGCGCCCCGCCGACATCCCGCTGCTCACCCAGCATTTTCTCAATCAGCTGCGCGCCACTTACCACCGGCCAGCCCTCAAGGTGAGCACCCGCGCCCTGCACTGGCTGCGCGAACAACCCCTGCCCGGCAACATCCGCGAGTTGAAAAACCTGGTAGAACGGGCCGTGCTGGTGAGCGGCAAAGAAGAGTTGGGCCCTGAGGATTTCCAAGCCAACGCCCAACGGCTGCCCGCCCGCGCCGTGGCTCCTGGCGAGCTGCCCACGCCCGGCACCATGACCCTCGATGAACTAGAAGCGCAGGTTATCCGGCAGGCCCTGAGTCACTATGATGGCAACATCAGCCGTGTAGCCAAGGCCTTGGGGCTCAGCCGCGGGGCGCTGTATCGGCGGCTTGAAAAGCACTCCATTCCGTTTGAGGAAGCTGGCTGACTGGCTGAGTAACAGAGAATGCTACACCGTCTGTCATCCTGAGCGCAGCGAAGGACCTTCTCGCAGTCGAACGATGGGTAGTATTTCCAGCTGGTGCAAACGTGAGAAGGCCCTTCGCTGCGCTCAGGATGACAGATAGGGTGGTATGACGTTCTTTCGATTCGTACCCATCTTATCCTTATGACGCTTCGCACCAAGTTTATCCTATTCGTGGTCATCATCCACGCCGTGCTCATTGCGTTGGCGGCGCAGGTGCGCACCACCAATCCCGTGTTGTTTCTCGGCGCTGAAGCGCTGCTGCTGGTCAGCATCTACCTCACGGTGCAGCTGTACACGGGGTTTGTGCGGCCCTTCCAACTGATTGCGGCGGGCACGGCGGCCATCCAAGCCAAAGACTTCACCATGAAGTTTGTGCCCGTGGGCCAGCGCGAAATGGACCAGCTCATTGAGGTGTACAACCAAATGATTGACGCCCTGCGCGCCGAACGGGTGAGCCAGCACGAAAAAAGCTTCCTACTTGAGCGCCTCATCGAGGCCTCGCCGGCCGCCATCATGCTGCTGGATTTTGAGGGCCGGATTGAAAGCCTAAACGCGGCCGCCGAACGGTTTCTGGACCTGCCAGCCGCGGCCGTGCTCGGGCAGCCACTGGCCGCGCTACCCGGCCCCTGGGGCCCCGCGCTGGTGGCCCTCACCGAAAACCAGCCCCAAGCCCTGCGCCTCTCGGGCCTGAAAACCTACCGGGCCCACGCGGCGCACTTCATCGACCGGGGATTTACGCGCCGTTTCATCGTGCTCGAGGAATTTACCCAAGAACTCATCAAGCAAGAGAAGGAGGCCTACGGCAAGCTCATTCGGATGATGTCGCACGAAATCAACAACTCCATTGGCGCCATCAACTCCATCCTCAACAGCTTTCACCACTACGCTCCCCAACTGGCCGCTGCCGACCAGCCAGATTTCACCGAGGCCCTCGACGTGAGCATTGCGCGCAACACCCAGCTGGCCAACTTCATTGCCAACTTCGCGCATTTGGTGCGGCTGCCCCCGCCCGTGCTCGCCGCCACCGACTTGCACGTGTTGCTGCGGGGCATCTGCCGCCTGCTGCAGCCCCAAAGCGAGGAGCGCGCCATTCGCTGGCACATGGAATTCCCAACCACGCCGCTGGTCTTGCGCCTCGATGCCCAACAAATGGAGCAGGCCTTGCTCAACATCGCCAAGAATGCTTTGGAGGCCATTGGCCGCAATGGCAACATCTGGGTGCGCACGGTGGCCCACCCGCCCACGGTCATTATCGAGAACGACGGCCCGGCCATTACCCCCGAGCTAAGCCAGCGCCTGTTCACTCCCTTTTTCAGCACCAAGCGCGACGGCCAAGGCATTGGCCTCACCTTGATACGCGACATTCTGCTTGCCCACGGCTTCCAATTCCATTTAGAAACTGGAGCGGCAAAGCGCACAGCTTTTACAATTAATCTAGGGGAGCAGGTGTGAATTTAAAGGGGATAATTCGATAAATACCTGATAATTTTCCAAAAATACCCTTCGAGTTGATAGAGTATAGAAAGTCTTGTTACGTAATTTCGCAGGGTAGCCATTAAAAATACCTGCCTTATGTCTCGCAAACAATACTTAGCTACGGCCTGCCTGGGCGTTATTCTATTATTAGCTGGCCTGGCGGCTTTCCTGCCTCAGTCACACCCCGACGCCAAGCCTGATGCCTTCAATCCCGCTGACTTGGCTTGGATGCTATCGGCCTCCGGCCTTGTGCTCTTGATGACACCGGGCTTGGCCTTCTTCTATGGCGGCATGGTGAGCAAGCGCAACGTCATTTCCACCATGTTGCAGAGCTTCATCGCGTTGGGGGTGATTTCCATACTGTGGTACGTGGTGGGCTTTTCACTTTCTTTCGGCGACAGCATCGGCGGCATCATTGGCAATCCGATGACGTTTTTCATGTTCAACAACGTGGGCACCGCACCACACGCTCGCTTGGCCACCAATTTGCCACTGGTTCTTTTCGCGGCGTTCCAACTCAAGTTTGCCATTATCACGCCGGCGCTCATCAGTGGCGCTTTCGCCGAACGCATTCGCTTTTGGGGCTACCTGCTGTTCATGTGCCTCTTTAGTTTGCTCATCTACTGTCCCTTGGCGCACTGGACCTGGCACCCCGATGGCTTCCTGCTGAAGTGGGGCGTGCTTGATTTTGCCGGCGGTACCGTTGTGCACATTTCGGCGGGCTTTGCGGCGCTGGCGGGTGCGCTGGCGCTGGGCCGCCGCCACTCCCACCTCGAAGGCCACATCCACGTGCCGCAAAACGTGCCCTTTATCCTCATCGGCACCGGATTGCTGTGGTTTGGTTGGTTCGGTTTCAACGCCGGTTCGGCACTGGCCGCCAACACGGTAGCCGTGCAAGCCTTCTTTACTACGCACATGGCGTCGGCCGCGGCCATGCTGACCTGGATGATGATTGAGGCCGTGCGCGGGCAGCGTCCGTCGGCTGCGGGTGCGGCCATTGGCGCTGTGGTGGGCTTGGTGGCCATTACCCCAGCGGCGGGCTACGTGGGCTACGGGCCAGCGCTGTTTATCGGTGTGGTTTCGGCGGCCATCAGCGCCGGCGCCGTGGGCTTAAAGAACAAGACGACACTTGACGATACGCTCGACGTGTTTCCCTGCCACGGAGTGGGCGGTATCGTGGGCATGATTCTCACGGCCGTCTTTGCAAAAGAAGGTGGTTTGGCCACCACAGGCACCTGGACGCTGCTGCTGCACCACGTGGGCGCGCTGGCGTTCATCTCGGTGTTCACCTTTGGTGGCTCTTACCTGCTGTATAAATTCACCAACCTGCTCATTCCCATTCGGGTAAATGCCGTGCACGAAGCCGACGGCCTCGACATGAGTCAGCACGGCGAAACCGTGTTACCAATCATACCGGAACCAGTACCCGAGAGCGAGCTGCGTTACGTAGTGCGGGCTTCTTAGAAAGTCGACAGCCCGTTATGCAGAGCACAGCGAAGCATCTCACGTGGAGTAGTAATTAGTGGTGGCACGCGAGATGCTTCGCTGTGCTCTGCATGACAGCTGGTCTTGCGCTACACGCCTAGAACGAATACGGTGGGGATTTTATGTAGCTCCGGCGCGGGCAGGCGGCGCCAGTCCTTCACGGGCAGTGTCTTGATGAATTCGCTGGCGCCCGTCACGTCGGCGGCCACGCACAGGCGGGTACCGGGCTGCAAGTGCGCCAGCAAGTCGGCGAACAGCGCACCATTGCGGTAAGGGGTTTCGATGAAAAGCTGCGACTGCTGCCGCTGCTGGGCCTCGCGCTCCAGGGTTTTGATGGCCGTGGCTCGGGGCGCTTTTTCGATGGGCAAGTAGCCGTGAAATGCGAACTGCTGGCCATTCAGGCCTGAAGCCATTAGGGCCAGTAGCAACGACGAAGGGCCAACCAGAGGCACCACCCGCAGGCCCAGGCGGTGAGCTTCGCGTACCAGCGCTGCGCCGGGGTCGGCAATGCCGGGACAACCCGCTTCGCTCAGAATGCCGGCGTCGAGGGCTTGCTGCACTAATGGTTCGAGGGCGGCGCGCACTTCGGCATCGGTGCTGTCTTTGTCGATGACAGCGAAGCGGATGTCCTCAATTACCCGGCTTGGCGCCACGCTTTTCACGAAGCGCCGCGCCGTGCGGGCGTTTTCCACCAGGAAATAGGGGAGGGCCGATACCGCGGCCACCACCTGCGGCGGCAGCACTTGCGGAGCCGTGTCTTCGGCGAGGGGCGTGGGAATGAGGTACAGGGTGGCGGGCATGGCGCAGCGGGATGAGAGGCGCAAAGGAACGGCACGGTTGGGTTGCATCCCGAACCGTGGCCCGGGCGCCGCGTAGAAAACGCCTCACCCATTCCTCGCCCGCCGTGTCTGATAAACCGCGCTCCAGCCGCTTGCCGTTCTACATTTCTTTGGCCATCATTCTGCCGCTCGTGGGCGCTTACTTTCTGTGGCCTGCATTTCAGGAAGGCGTGCAGGAGGGCTGGAAGGTGCTACGTACCGGCGACCAAGCCAAGGTGGCGGCTTGGGTTCAGCAGTTCGGCTATTGGGGGCCGGTGCTGATTGTAGTGACCATGGTGCTGCAAATGTTCCTGGTAGTCATCAACAACGCCCTGCTGATACTGGTGTCGGTGCTGGCTTACGGGCCCTGGTGGGGCTCGGTGCTGGCCTGGGCCGGTGTGCTCACCGCCTCCACGGTGGGGTATTGGTTGGGCCGGGCCTTGGGCGAGCCGGTGGTGCAGCGCTTGCTGGGCGAGAAGAGCGAAAAGAAGGTGGCCGGCTTTGTGGAGGAGTACGGCCTGGGGGCAGTGGCCGCGGCGCGCCTCACGCCGGTGGTGTCGAACGACGCCATCAGCTTCGTGGCCGGGGCGGCGCGCATGGGCTACCTGAAGTTTATTAGCGTGACGGCCGTGGCCATCGTGCCACTTATTGCCCTGCTAGCTTACTTGGGCCAAGACAGCGGGCGCCTCAAAACCGGCTTGCTCTGGGTATCCGGAATCGGGCTGCTCTTCTTTGGGGGCTACATCTGGTGGAGCAAAACGCACAAAAAACGGACCGCCCAGCGTCGGACGGTCCGTTGAACAAGTAGCAATAAGGCGGCGTCGCGACCACCGAATCACGCGCTGGTATCTAGCGAGGGCTTTCGCTGGCGGGCGGCGACTGAATCCAGAAGCTGGATGATTCGGGTAGCTCTTTCAGGAGCCGGTCGTCGTTTAGGCCCCATTCCTCTGTCGAGAAAGCAGCGCGCTTGCTGTAGCCGGGGCCCGTCTGGTCGGAGGCCGGCGCTGCCGTGGTCAGGATGGGGTCTTGCCCTAGGGGGCGGTACTGGTCGGTGGTGGTGCCGTCGCCCAGTTGGCCATACTTGTTGGCTCCCCAGGCGTAGAATTGGCCCGTGGTCGTGGTGGCCAAGGCGTGAAACGCACCGCTCTCTATTCGAGCCCAGGCGCCGGCATTTTCGGGTGCGGCAATGGTTATGGGCTTCAATCGGAGGTCGGTGGTGCCGTCGCCCAATTGGCCCGTGCAGTTGTTGCCCCAGGCCAGCAAGCGGCCATCGGCGCTTAAGGCCAGCGAGTGCGCTTCGCCGGCGGCTACTTGCTGCCAAACAACATTGGCCAGCGCGGGTGCCAGTTGCAGCGGCGCAGGAGTGCTCTGCTTCACTTCGCGGTCGCCGGCCAACTGGCCGAAGCGGTTGGAGCCCCACGCGTACAGGCGCCCGTTGGTGGTGACGGCCAGGGTGTGGAAGCTGCCCGCTGCCACCTGTGCCCAGCGCAAGCCGGCCAGCTTCTTGGTCATGCCCACCGGTACGGGCACCAGTGAGGTCATGCCCGAGCCGTCGCCCAGCTGCCCGTAGTCGTTCGAGCCCCAGGCGTACAGGCGGCCATCGTTGGTCAGGGCCAGCGTGTGGTTGTTGCCGGCCACTACTTGCGCCCATGAGGTATTGGCCGCGCTGTGGGGCAGGGCCACTTCCACGGGCGTGGCGCGGTCTATGCTGAAGCCGTTGCCCAATTCGCCGTGGTTGTTGTTGCCCCAGGCGAAAAGGCGGCCGTCAGTAGCCAGCGCCAACGAGTGCGAAGTGCCGGCTGCAATCTGCTTCCACCGGGCCCCCGCGGCCGACGGCGGAAGGCGAACCACGGCCGGGCGATGGTGCGGCGTCTTGGTGCCGTCGCCCAGCTGCCCATCGGTATTGCTTCCCCAGGCGTAGAGGCGGCCGTCGGTGGTGAGGGCCAAGGTGTGCGAGCTGCCCACGGCCACCTGCGCCCACTGCGTGCCGGGCGCCTCGGTGGTTACCCGCACCGGCAGGGCGCTGCACTCCGTGGTGCCGTTGCCGAGCTGGCCTTCGTAGTTGATGCCCCAAGCCCAGAGGCTGCCGTCGGGCCGAATGCTAACCGAATGATTGTTGCTGGCCGCGAACGTGTTGACCGGTACTTGCGCGCTGGCAGTACCGGCACTGAAGAGCAGGCAGAGCCCGCCCCACAGGGGGGTGAAATTGAGTCTCATGGCAATTTGCAGAAAAGGTGTAAAGAGGTTGTATGTGTCTTACGCAGACATGGCTATAGATGCGCGGCACCCACCGACCGTTGTCTGAAAGCAGACAAAAAAGTTGCGAAACCCCGTTTTTGGCCAGCCAAGGCCCAATAAAAAAAGCCGCCTCACCCGAAGTGAGACGACTTTTATGCTATGCTTGAGCTTAACCTACTGAAAATAAGTCCACTTGAAGACGGGTCAGCGGGCGCTATTGCTGGGCAAAGGCCTGCACCATCCCGTAGACCTCCTCCGGCTTTTCGGCGTGCACCCAGTGGCCGGCATCGACCACAGTGGCCACTTCCGAGTTGGGGAACAGGGCCGGAATGCTGTGGAGCTTGTCTTCGGTGGTGATGTAGTCGGACTTGCCGCCCCGAATGAACAAGGCCGGTTTCACAAACGGCACCGGGCCGGTGGTGGCTTCACCGATGTCCGCCAGCTCGGCGGCCAGCACGGGCAGGTTGATGCGCCAGGCAAAGGAGTTGTCCTCTTTGCGGTACAAGTTCTTCAGTAAAAATTGCCGGGTGCCCAGGTTGCTGATGTGGGCCGCCAGCGCAGCATCGGCTTCCTGCCGGTTGGTGATGCGGGCCAAATCCACGGCGTGCAGGCCCGCCAGGATGTCGTCTTGGTGGCGCATGTCGGAAAACCCCGGGGCAATGTCGACGACAATGAGCCGGGCCAGGCGGTCGGGGTGGTCGAGCGCGAAGCGCATCGCCACCTTGCCGCCCATGCTGTGGCCCATCAGGGTGGTGTCGGGGCCCAGACCGAGGTGGTCGAAGAGGGCCAGCACGTCTTCTGCCATCAGGGCGTAGGTGTGCTCGTCGCTCTGGAAGGAGCGGCCGTGGTTGCGCAAGTCCACGCTTACCACGCGCAGGCCGGCCTCAGTAGCCCAGCGGCGCGCCAGCGTCTGCCAGTTGTCGAGGGTGCCAAACAGGCCGTGGAGGATAACCAGGGGCCGGCCCTGGCCTTGGTCGAGGTGATGAAGCAAAGGCATGCGACAAAAATAGGGCTTGCCCCGCCCTCCGTCGTCTGCCACCAACTCAGGCGGCCGCTAACGGGAACGAGGCAAGCTGTATAAGTAGGTAGCAAGTAGAAAGTAGCGAGTCGTAAGACCGTGGTGTTGTGCTGTCAATCAGCGAAACAAGGTCTTGCTACTTATTACCTACTACTAAGTACTCAACTACTTACTCCCCTACGCCGTGGCCCGCTGGAATGCGGGGGCAAACACTTCCTGAACAAATTCTTCCAGCGTGGTGGGGGTGGTGTTGGCGGGGGTGCGCGCTTCGTGCACCATGGCCTTTTCCTCGTTCATGGTGCGGGTCATTTCGTCGTACAAGCTGGCCATGTTCTCGCTCAGGCCGGCTTGCATCATGCCCTGCTTGGCGTCTTCGTAGGGAAAGGGCACGTAGGGCAGCTCGGGACGGCCAATGGCTTGGGCGATGGCCGCCGTGGCTTCCTGTTGGGAGTAGTTGCGCGGGCCCAATAGGTAGTGCACCGAGTGGTTCTCCAGGTGCTCACTGTTCAGCAATTCCGCTGCTTTGGCGGCAATGTCCTTGGTGGCCACCATGGGAAACTGCAGGTCGGGGCGCATGGCTCCGCCAGTGATGCCCATGTGCTGCACCATGCCCACGCTGCTGAGCAGGTTGTCCATGAAATAGGCCGGCCGCAAATGCGCAACCGTCAGCCCGTCGATGGCATTGAGGCGTGCTTCTTGGTGTTGCAGGCCAACGACCGGGCCGGTGCCGGCGGGCTGGTCGGCCCCGATGCTGCTGAGGTGCACGGCCACTTTCAGGCCCGACTGGCGCACGGCTTCCGCAGTGGCTTCGCCGATTTGCTGCATGTGGGCCAGCACATCAGGGGCCGTCCCGTTGGGCGGAATCATGAGGAAGGCGGCATCGGCGCCGCGCAATGCGTCGGTCAACAGCGCGACGTCGTGGGCATCGCCGGCTTTGATGGTGGCGCCGGCCTGCTGCAGGGCGTCGAGGCGGGCGCTGGGCCGGGCCAGGGCCACCACGTGGTGCCCCTGGCCGAGTAACTGATGAACCAGAGCCGTACCGATATTGCCGGTAGCGCCGACAACGGTGATTTTCTTGGACATAACGCGAAGAAGTAAGCGAGGACGACGTTGCCAGCCCGCGCAGCAAATGTTTACCTTTAACTTCGCTTATAGCAAGTACCTACAAAAAAGTAGGGTACCTACTTAAAAGTAAAAATCGTTGACAATCAACATAATAAATTATATGGTTAAGGGCACAAAACAGCAACACGCCGAATTATTCTGGAAGGCAAGCGCCATGGAACGCACCTTAGTTTGCCCCGTGCGCACCACCCTCAACGTGTTAGGCGGTAAGTGGAAGCTGCTCATCTTGTCGTATTTGCTTGAGGAGCCGCGTCGCTACGGCGAACTGAAGCGGCTGATGCCCGAAATCACCGAGAAGATGCTCATTCAAGAGCTGCGCGACCTGGAGGCCGACGGCATTGTGGCCCGGACCGTGCACCAAACCGTGCCCCCGCGCGTCGACTACAGCCTCACCGAACAGGGGCAAAGTGTGCGGCCGTTTTTCTCTGCGTTGCTCGATTGGGGCTTCCAATACCTGGACCGTGATGGTGCCTCGGCCCCAGGCCAAGTGCCAGTGCACGAGCAAATAAGCCGCTAACCAGACAGGCAAGGGTTCTCCGCAAGTGCTTGTCCGCTTTCGCTGGGAGTAAGTACGGGCAACCGCGAGCCTTCGTGGTGCATCTTTGACGTCAACACCTCACCACTTACCCTTTGTCAGATGAACAAGCTGCGTGTGAAATCGATGAGCGCCGGACTGGTGCTGCTACTGGCCGGAGTGCTTACTTCCTTTGTGAGCAGTCGGGGGGTGGCCGACCGCGAAACCCGTTCAGTGGGCGCGTTCACCGAAGTCAACCTCAGCGGCTCGTCGCGGGTGGTGCTCAAGCAGGGCAGCCCACAAAGCGTAGTGGTGGAGGGTCGGGCCGCTGATATTGCCGCGTTCGAGACCGTGGTAACGGGGCGGAGCCTGCGAGTAGGATACCCGCGCACTAACAATGACGACTCGTGGAAAAACCGCGAGTCCGTAACGGTCTATATCACCGCGCCAACCCTGACCGCGCTGCGAGTAAACGGCTCGGGTAGGCTCAACGTGGAAGGGGCGTTGAAAGCCGAAGAAATGGCCCTGACCGTGTCTGGTTCGGGCGACCTGCAGGTGCCTCAGCTCACCGCCACCAGCCTCAGAACGGAAGTCGACGGCTCGGGCAGTGTGCTGGTAGCGGGCCGCGCCCCCCGCCACGACGTCACCATTACCGGTTCGGCCAACGTGAAGGCCCGCGACCTCAAAGCCGAGAGCTGCAAAGTGCGCATCAGCGGCTCGGGCAACGCCAACGTGTACGCCACGAAGAACGCCGAAGCCAGCATTTCGGGCTCGGGCAACGTGGCAGTTGCCGGCGGTGCCCAGCTCAGCAGTTCGGTTCGCGGCAGCGGGCGCATGCACCAGGAATAGCTTGAGGACTAGCTGGCCACGTGATGTTGTGGCCGGCTGTTGAGCCAGGACTTTTGACGCGGAATAGCACCTGATGGTGTAAAATTCGGGCATGCGGGGGGCTAATCCGAACGCCGGCGGCCAAGCCCCGTACCTTTGCTTGGCCGCAAAGCGCGCGTTAGTACCCCACCCAATACCGTTCCGTGTACCTTCACCATGTGGCTGCCTACCTCCCGGAGGCAGTCGTTACCAATGCTCATTTCACCCGCCTGAATGGCTTGGCCAATGAGTGGATAATTGAGCGCACCGGCATTCAAGAGCGCCGCAAAGCCGCTCCCGGCGAGAACGCCAACACCATGGCCATTGCCGCAACCCGTGCCGTGCTGGCTGCCGCGCCTGCCTTTGCCCAAGCTAGCGTCGACCTTATTGTGGTGGGCACCTACACGCCGCACGACACCATCTTCACGGCGGCCCACGCCGTGCAGCGCGACTTGGGCATCAACGAAATCCCGACGGTCAGCATTTCGTCGGCCTGCTCGTCGCTGCTGAATGCGGTGGAAATCGTGGAAGGCTACTTTGCCATGGGCAAAGCCACCCGCGCCGTGGTCGTCGTGACCGAGCACAACACCGCCTACAACAACGAGGAAGACACCATTGCGGGCCACCTGTGGGGCGACGGCGCCGCGGCCCTGCTCATTTCCAAAGAGCGCATCAGCCCCGACGACCTGCACATTGCCGAGGTCATTACCGGCGGCGCCGCGCCCGTGAGCAAAGCCGACGAGTCGGTGACCCTCAAGCCCGTGGAAAAAGGCATTGTGATGCCGTTCGGGCGCGACGTGTTCCAACAGGCCTGCATCTACATGGCCCGCGTCACCCAGACGTTGCTCGACAAGCACCGCATCGCCACGCCCGACCTCACTTACCTCATTCCGCACCAGGCCAACCTGCGCATCTCCAACAACGTGGTGAAGCAGCTCGGCCTCGACCCCGAGCGTGCCGTGAGCAACATTGAGCGCCTCGGCAACACCGGTTGCGCCGGCGCCGCCATCGGCCTGGCCGAAGTATGGGATACCTTGAAAGCAGGGAATAAGGTCATCATCACCGTATTTGGTGGTGGCTATTCCTACGGCGCTATGCTTTTAACTAAATGAGGAATGAAGAATGAGGAATGAAGAATTACCCAACAACATTTTTTCATTCCTCACTCTTCATTCCTCATTCCTCATTCGACCCATGCTGCCGCCCGCCGAAGCCTTTCTGCCCGAAATCATCACGCAAACCAGCCGCTCCAGCGGGCCGGGCGGGCAGAACGTGAACAAGGTGGAGTCGCGGGTGGAGCTGCGCTTTCACGTACAGAACTCGCAGGTACTCACAGACCAGCAAAAGGTCCTCATCCTAGAGAAGCTGGGTAACCAGCTCACTGCTGAGGGCTGGCTCTTGGTGACGGCGCAAGACGACCGTAGCCAGCTGCGCAACCGCGAAATTGCCTTGGCCCGCCTCCACGAGCTGCTACAACGCAGCCTGCGCCGGCCCAAGCCCCGCAAAGCCACCAAGCCCAGCAAAAGCGCCGTGCGCAAGCGCTTGAAGGGCAAGAAAATTCAAGGCGAGAAAAAGGCCAGCCGGCGCAAGTTAGAATAAGGGAGGTTGGTAAGTTTTTTTGATGGCGAGGAGAGTTTCTTACCAAAATTGGTAAGAAACTCTCCTCGCCGCTGTTTTCTGCTACCAACCCGATTGGTGGCCTAACGGCGCTGGCGAGTTTTCGGCTGCCAACCCACGCTCGCCAAAACCAGCAATATTTGCCTGCGTTTACTCCCTGCACTTGATTCCTTCTCCTATGCCGACTTATTCTTATCCCGTCAGCGACAAGCAGCAGGCTCGCACCGTGACCGAGCCCCGGTTTGAGCCTGAACTGTCCGGCAACGAGCACCAGTTGTATGTGGACTTTGATAAGGTGCGTGATACCGAATTCGCCTCCAAAGTGTTTTTCCCCTTTGGCATCGATACGGATACGAACCGCTTGGAAGCGCCAACCGATGACTACATCAAAATCATCTGCTCGGGGCATTTGGGCTGTGGCAAAACCACGGAGCTAAAGCGGCTGCACAGCGAGCTAAACGACCCGGACCGGTACTTTTCGATTTTCCTGAGCATTGAGGAAGAAACGGAGTACGGCTCCTTTCAGCCCGAAGACCTGTTTGTCTGGATTCTGGTGAAGCTGGTGGAGGCGATTGAGGAGCGAGGCATTCCAACGGGCCATTCCGATTTCGAGGCCCTGACCCGGCAGCTGGTGACCACCGAAACCATCGAGACGGAAACCAAAACCCGGCGCGGGGCCGAGGGCAGCGCCGAAACCAGCGGGGGCTTCAACCTGCCGGGCTTTTTCAAGGTGAAGGGTACCGCCAAGGCCGTGCTGGCGAGCGACAACACCACCGCCCGCAAAATTCGGGAGGAGGTAAAGAAAAACCCGCTCGATATCATCCGCAAAATCAACGCAGCGCTGGTGGCCATGCGCCAAGCTGTACACGAAGCCGGGCAAGGGGCCGACATTCTGTTCATCATCGACGGCTCAGAAAAGCTGCGCTTCGAGGTGTACGAGCACCTGTTCATCCAGAACGCCAACCTGCTGCAAAGCCTGAGCTTGAACATGCTCATTGCGGTACCCATCAACGCCTATTACAAGATTGAGGCGGTGCCCAGCCAGAACTTCTCCGACAGCCTCATCATCCCGATGATAAAGCTGACCGGTCCCGACAGCCCCGCCAACCGCCTGTTCAAAGAGGTGATTGAGCGCCGCATCCAGGCCGACCTGTTTTTTGAGCCGGGCGTGCTCGATGAGTGCGTACGCTACTCGGGCGGCTGCATCCGGCAGTTGCTGCGCATCGTGAACGGCGTGATAAAAAAGGCGCTGGGCAAGCGAGCCTCGCTGGCCCAGGCCCGGGAGGCCATCCGGGCCGAAGGCAATTCCCTCAACCAGGTTATCACCAGCAAGCACATCGAAGTGCTGAACCGGGGCCTTACCACCCTACGGGCCAGCGACCCCGAGGTGCGCGAGATGCTGCTGCAACTAGTGCTGCTGAAATACAACGGTCACTTTGAGCTAAACCCCCTGCTGGACGGCATCGTGACGCTGCCCGCGGCCCCCGTTACCCCATGAGCCCCGCCGCCCCCTCCGACCTGCCCCCCTACGACGAGGCGGCCACCTTCGACGAGCTGGTGTTTGCTTTGGGCCAGCGTGACCAGCCCACCGTGGCCTTGGTGGAGTGCGCCAGTCTAGCCAAGCGTAGCGAGCTGGAAGCGCAAATGGCCGAGCGCATGCCCGAGTACCAATTTCGCGTCCTTGACGTGACGCCCTACCAGGTCACGTCGCTGCTGCAGACCTTGAACGAACATCTGCCGGAGGAAGTCAAAACCTCGCCGGCCGTGACTTATCTGGTGAACGTGCACGGCTTGGAAAACAGCCGCTACCTGAGCCAGGATGGGCAACTAGTGCCTTCGCCCCTCACCGCCCAGCTCAACCTGGAGCGGGAGCTGCTTTTCCGCAGCGTGCCCTACCTCATCGTGCTCTGGGGCGATGCCGACTTCTTCCGCACCCTGCAACGCGAGGCCCCCGACTTCTGGCACTGGGTCACCTACCGCTTCCGCTTCGAGGACCACACTGCCCGGCCCGTGGCGGAGTTGCCGCCTTTGCCGCCCGAGCGCCTGCCGGGCCGGGGCAACGTGCCCGAGCGCCAAGCCCGCATCGCAGATTTAAAAGAGCGCTACGACCATTTGGCACTCGACGACAGTGATAAGAAGCGGCTGTTGAAAGATAAAATTGATATTCTGAGCTTGCTGGGGGCTGAGTATACGCAGGCTTTCCTATATAAAGAAGCGGAGCAGTCGTACAAGTCAGCTATTGCGCTGCAAGAAAGATTGCGAGAAGATGACGAGTCGAAGGGCGGATTGTGGTTTGAACTGGGATATGTATATCTCTGCCAAGAACAGTTGCCAGAAGCGCTGGATGCTTATGAGCGGTGTAAATCCTTGACATCAAGAATGAATACGGGGGCCATATTTCATCAACTCGGACGAGTGTATCAGGAGCAGCAGCAATGGGATTTAGCACTGGAGAACTACCAACAATCAGCAAAGTGGGAGCAGCAAGCAGGTGATGAGCTTGAAGTTGGCAAAGCATATCACAGCATCGGTATGCTCTATGAAGAACAGCAGCAATGGGCACTGGCCTTAGACAACTACCGTAAGGCGTTGGAATGGAAACTACGTTCAGGTAATGATTCTACAATCGGTAGCACATATCACCAAATAGGAATAACTTACCAAGAACAGAACCAATTGGCGCTAGCTTTAGAAAATTACCAGCAAGCACTTGATTGGAAGCAACGCACAGGTAACGAATTTGGGATAGGTGGGACCAGCTTTCAGTTTGGACAAGTTTATAGCCAGCAACATCGGTTTGCGGAAGCAATTCAATGGTACGAGAAAGCAGTCGCTTGTTTTATCAAATACGGCGACCCCTTTCTTGCACACGCCGAAGCGGTTCTAGCCGATGTACGACAACTTGAACAAGCAAGCCGCACAGCGGCGGCAGCCATTACAAGAAAAAAGATAGAAATTTCGGCTCATCCTAATGCCAAAAAGGGGCAGTTAAAACAAGGGAATTACATAGCCAAAAGCAAAACGAAACCTGGTAGGAAAAAATGACGGCAACGAAAGTTTCCTACCACTTTTGGTAGAGAAATTTCGTCGACAGCAACTTTTCCTACCACCCCATGCCGCCCCCCTATTCCCCCGCGACCCGCTGCTCACGCGGCTGCGGCGCTACTTCGGCATCTCGCAGGAGGAACTGGCCCGCTACCTGGGCGTGAGCGGCCCCCAACTGAGCCGCCTCGAAACGGGGCAGCGAGGCTTTGCTGCTGATGTGGCCGAGCCGCTGGACGCCCTACTGCAACTGCTGCCCGCCACTGCGCCCCCAGCCGACGCGGCCCCTGGCCCTGATGACCTGGCTGCCCCCGACCCCGTACCTCTCGAAGCCCGCCTGGACTATTGCCGGCACCACGCCCGCCGATTGCGCCGGGTCCTGCGTCCGCTTGAGGACCAGGCCGTATGTGCTGCCCGCTGGCGAGCTGCCCTGCCTGTGTTGCGTGCTGGCCTGCCTCCCGACCCCGACGACGAGCCGCCTCCCGTCTCAGCTGGTGCGGTTCCCGTTGGGCGCTGGGCGGCGTTTTTGGTGTGGTACCGCTGGCGCTGGTTGGAGGAGCGCCCCACCGCTCTGCCTCCCGACCAGGCCGCCCGCTACCACTTGCTGCGCCTGCAAGCCGAAGCCCTCGAAACCGAAGCCGACGCACTGGCACGCCTGCTAGCCGAGCCGTCCTAAGCGCGGGGTGCGGCCAAGCGTTGAAGAAAAAACACCTCCTAGCTGTATAGTCCCAGGGTGAGCTGGGTGGGGTCGCGGATAAAGATAGCGGGGTTGAGGAGGCACTGCTGGCAGATGAATTCGTGCGGGGTTTTGCCGCGCAGGCGCTTAAGACGTTTCCCGTGGTTATAGGCCAGCAAAAAGGCTTGCAGGTGCTCGTTGAGTTGGGCCGTGTTCTGGTGGTGGTAGCGCTGCACGGTCGCCTCTTGCAGGGTGCGGTTGAAGCGCTCGACCTGCCCGTTGGTCCAGGGGTGCGCGGGTTGGGTAAAGCGGTGCTCGATGCCGTGCTCGTCGCACACGCGGTCGAAAATGTGCCGCCAGGCGTACACCTGGTGCGGCATATTGCCGAACTGGGCACCGTTGTCGGTCAGTACTTTATGCACCTTGTAAGGGATGGCGGCCAGCACCCGGCGCAGAAAGTCGGCCGCCAGCATTTTGGTGGCCCGGGGCTGTAATTCGGCAAAGGCCAGTTTGCTGGTGCGGTCGATGGCCACGAATAAGTAGACCCGGCCTTGTTCGGTGTGGACTTCGGCAAAATCAACGTGCAAGTAGCCAACCGGATAGTCCTTGAATTTCTTTTTCTTTTCCGCTGGCTCTGGAGCCGGCAGGCGACTGATGCCGTGGCGCTGGAAGAGGCGGTGCAGGGCCGAGCGGGAGAGGTGGGGGATGGTTTCCTGCAACGCATACAGGCAGTCATCGAGCGGCAATTGCGTGTGCTCACGACAGGCCACGGCAATGGCCTCCTGCTCGGCTGTGAGCACCGTGGAGGCCGGTTTGGGCCCCATTGGCGCGTCCGCCGTCGTGGCCCGGCCACGCCACTTGGCGACCGTTTTGAGGGTGATGCCGTGGCGGGTGGCTAAGCTTTGTAGGCTTTCCGGACTTTGTTGGATAAGGCGCCGTATTGCCGGAGTGGTCCGGGCGCTGCCGTGAAGTACTTGTCCCATAAGTGCTGGCGAAGTTCGCTGGTAAAGACCACACCACTACTCTCTGGGACTATACACCTAGGAGGTGTTAACAGTAAGTATTATGTTTGGGCATGGAGTATTTGCTGACAGCTGGGCAGTGGGGGCGGATTGCGCCCCTACTGCCGGGGCGGGAAGGGACGAAAGGCGGCCGGGGCCAGGACAACCGGCGCTTTGTGGAAGCGGTGCTGTGGCTGGCGCGCAACGGCTGCCGGTGGCGGGCCTTGCCGGCCGCGTGGGGCAACTGGCACACCACGTACACGCGCTTCCAGCGCTGGACCGCCTCGGGCGTGTGGGCCCGGGTGCTGGCCGCCGTGCAGCAAGACAACGACTTGCACACGCTGCTGGTGGACTCGACGACCGTGCGGGCCCACCAGCACGCGAGCGGGGCACGCAAAAAAACGGCCCCCAAGCCCTCGGCCGCAGCCGCGGCGGGCTGACCAGCAAGCGGCACGTCGTCGCCGATGCCCGGGGCCGCTTGGTGCGCTGCCGGCTCACGGCCGGCCAGCGCCACGACGCCCCGCAGGCCCTGCCACTGCTCGAACGCCTGGCCCCGGTCTACCTCATCGCGGACCGGGGCCACGATTCCGACCCGCTCGTGGCCGTCTTGGCCGCCCGCGGCACCTGTGCCGTGATTCCGCGCCGGCGCCCGCGCCGGCACCCGCGCGCCTACGACGCCATGCGCTACGCCCAACGCCACCCCGTCGAGCGGCTCTTCAGCCGCCTCAAGCAGTTTCGCCGCGTGGCCACCCGCCATGACAAGCTCGATGCGCATTTTTTAGCCTTTGTGCACTTAGCCGCAACCGTCCTCTGGCTGCGTGACTGTTAACACTTCCTAGTTCAAATCCAGCCCGAAAAGCACCCCAAACCACGGTTTGTGCCGGTATACCCAGTACGGCCCGTCGGGGCCCATGAGCTGGTCGATGCCCGCCGCTACCCCAATGTTGAAGGCCCGCGCGTCGTAGATGGCGGCCAGGCCCCCGTGCAGCACCAGCCCTTCGTACTCGGCAATGTTGGCCCGCTGGCGGGTCACATCGGGGTTGACGATGGTGGACCCTGCTCCCACGAAAGCCCCATAGCCAATGCCCGTGGCCCGGATGTGCGGCGTGGCTCCGAACGGCGTGCTGCGCTTGGTGCGCAAGGAGTAAAAGTCGAGCCGCCGCCCCACATAAATCGCCGCATTGAAGTTGGTGTTGAGCTGCACGGGCACCCCACCCCGCGGCGGCCGCACCTTAAACGGGATGGTGAACACGTCGAGGTCGAGCCGGCGGCGCAAGAGCAGCACCCGTTCGTTGGGCTGCAGCCGGTAGCGGTAGGTGAGGGGCGCGTCGGCGCTGGAGGGAGGCGTCAGCAGCAACGTGTCGGCCCGCTGCTGCACGTAGAACTGCCTGCCCGCGTGCAGGGCCGCCACCAACGAGTCGGGGGACTCGCGGCGCACCAGCCGGTAGTGGTCATCGTCGAGCCGGCCCACGTTGCCAATCACGGCGCAGCCCGCCAGCCCGCCGAGGGCCAGTGCCAGGCAGATAAGCAGCAGGCCAAGCTTCGGTGCGTTGCTCATAGGGGGTCAAATCCAATTCTTGCGCTTGAACCACACGTAGATAGCCGCCGCGATGACCACCATGCTCACCATCACACCGGGGTAGCCCCATTTCCAAGTCAACTCCGGCATGTAGTTGAAGTTCATGCCGTAAATGCCGGCAATGAAGGTGAGGGGCAGGAAGAAGGCCGAAAACACCGTTAGCACCCGCATGGCCTCGTTGGTGCGCTGCGAAGAGAGCGAAAGGTACAGGTTCATCAGGTTGGTGGCCGCACCGTCGAGCTGCTGGTAGAGCGTTTCCACTTTGGTTTGCAGGTCCTGCGTGTCCTGCATGAGCATGGCATCGGCCGTGCCGGCGGCGGTTTGCCGGCGCAGCATGGTCAGGATGTCGCGCGTGAGCATCAGCAGCTGCCGGGCCACGGAAGCCTTGCGCTTCAGAAAGTACAGGCCCTGCAGCGCGTTGGGTACTTCCTTTTTGAGGAAAATTTCGGCCTCGTAGTCGTCCAGCTCCTTAGTGAGGGCCAAGGCCGGCTGCACGAAGCTGTTGAGGGCATAGCGCGCCAGGTGAATGCTCACTTCGGCCGGTGTCGTGCATTCCTGGCCCGGCGCCAGGGCCACGTTTTTCAACTCGTTCAACACCGGATGGGCGCGCCGGTGCACGGTAATCAGGTAGTCTGCGGTGTAGAACACCGCAATTTTGGTGGTCACCTCTTGGATGGTATCGGCCTCGGTGGTTCGGGGTGTGGCGTACACCCGCAGAATCACGAAGTTCAGCCCGTTGGTGGCTTCGAACTTGGGCAGGTGGGTGGGTTCCAGGCAGTCACGTACCAAGGCATCGGGCAGGTCGTACTGCGCGGCCACGGCCTGCAGTTCACCTGCTTCCGGGTTGGTGATGTCGAGCCACGTAAAGTGACAATTCTGCTGGGCAATGAGTTGTTCAGTCATAAGAAGCAGTTTGGCGGCAAGCCACACAAGCAGGCAGTTAACGGGGCCGCGAATCTGGATTCTAAAACCGCGCTGCGTTAGCCGGTACTGCTGCGGCGGGTGTTCCTGCCGCCACCGATGAGGGCTCAATCAGACGCGGCCACGACTGCCGCCCAGAAAAAATGGCATCGTCACGGCAAGCTAGAGCAGCGTCCCGTTGAGCACCGCCGTGGCCACCGAGAAGTAAATGATGAGGCCCGTCACGTCCACTAGGGTGGCCACAAAAGGAGCCGAAGCCGTAGCCGGGTCAAGGCCCAGACGCTTGAGCAACATCGGCAGCATGGCTCCGGCCAGGGCGCCCCACAGCACAATGCCGAGCAGCGAAAAGCCCACCGTCACCGAAATTAGTTTCCAGTACGGCCCGAAATAACCGGGGTCCACCACGGTGGCCCACAGCACGATGCGTAGGGAACCCACCACCCCCAGAATCAGGCCCAGCAGCAGCCCCGACTGCAGCTCGCGCCGCATCACCAGCCACCAGTCGCCCAGCCGAAACTCGCCCAGGCTCATGGCCCGGATGATAATGGACGTGGCTTGCGAGCCAGCATTGCCGCCAGCCGAGATGATAAGCGGGATAAACAGGCCCAGCACCGCCGCTTTCGCCAGGTCGTCCTCGAAGTGGTGCATGGCCGAGGTGGTGAGCATTTCGCCGATGAGCAGAATAACCAGCCAGCCGGCCCGCTTCTTCACCATGCCCCAAATGGAGGTGGCCAGGTACGGCTCGTCGAGGGCTTCGGAGCCGCCCAGCTTCTGCATGTCCTCGGTGTCTTCCTGCTCGCGAATGCTCAGGATGTCGTCAATCGTCACGATGCCCAGCAAAATGCCCTGGTCGCTGACGACGGGCAGGGCGTTGCGGTCGTTGCGCCGAAACACGTCGATGGCTTCTTCCTGGTCTTGGTCGGCGGTGAGCTGCACGAAGCGGCGGTCCATCAGGTCGCGCACCCGGGCCGTGGGCGCCGACAGCAAAAACTCCCGAATGCGGATGTCGTCAATCAGCACGCCGGCGTTGTCGGTGACGTAGAGCATGCTCAGCGTTTCGGACTGGCCGCCGTGCTGGCGAATGTAGTCGAGCACCTGCTGCACGGTCCACGTCTCGCGAATGGCGATGTAGTCGGGCGTCATCAGGCGGCCCACCGATTCTTCGGGGTAGCCCAGCAGCTGCAGGGTCACCCGGCGCTCTTCTTCCGACAGGCTCTGCACCAACTCGGCTACGAAGTTGGCGGGCAGGAATTCGAGCAGCGTGGTGCGGTCGTCCGGCGACATCTGGTTGAGGATGTCGGCCATCTTGTCCTGGGCCAGGTTATCAAGAAAGTGCTTCTGCACTTCCAGGTCCAGGTATTCAAACACTTCCGTGGCCAGCTTCAACGGCAGCAGCCGGAAGATGATGAGCTGCTCTCGTTCGTCTTCTTCCTCAATAAGCGCCACCAGTTCCGACGGCTGAAAGTCGCGGAGCACCTGCTTCAGCTTGAAAAATTCGCCCTCCTGAATCAGGGACGTGATGGTTTCCACGGTCTGCGGCTGCATGAAAAGAGGGGGCGGGAGGTGCTTCGCTAGGCAAGCGGGGTTGAGAGAAAAAACAGGCCCCACAAAAGTAGGGCTAAAGGATAGCTTCGCGGCAAGAATCCTCGTTAAGGATGAGGGTTGGACATGGCATCTCTACCGAAATCCTCATCTTGCCCCTTCAACTACGTAATTTATGACGGTTGCTGCTGACTCATCCGTTGCCTCGCCCCGCGGCACCCTGGTGGTGCTTGGGGGCGGCGACGACGACCCTCTCTTGGCCCGCCTAGCTGCTATGCTGCCCGGTCCGGAAGCGGCCATCGAAGTGCTTACCACGGCCACGCGCCGCCAGCCTGCTCGTACTGCCGCGGCCTACGCCCACGCCTGGCACCAGCTGGGCCGCCCGCACGTGCGTCACTTGCAGGTAGATGAACGCAACCCCGCCGACGACCCGGCCACCCTCATGCGTTTGCGCCGGGCCTCGCTGGTTTTCATGAGCGGCGGCGACCAGGAGCGCCTCACCGATTTCCTGCTGGGCACCGAGTTTCTGGCGCTGCTCAAGCACAAGTACCAACAGGACGAAGGCTTCATCATTGCCGGAACCAGCGCCGGGGCCTCGGCCGTGGCCGAATTCATGCTGGTGGACGGCTATGGCTGGCGCAGCCTGTTGGGCGGCCGCATCGAGGTAAAGCCGGGCCTGGGCTTGCTGCCGGGCGTGTTGCTCGACCAGCACTTTGCCGAGCGCGCCCGCTATCCGCGCCTACTGCACGCGGTGCTGGCCCAGCCCACGCTGCTCGGCATCGGCCTGAGCGAGGAAACGGGCCTCATCGTGCGCCCCGACCAGCCCATTGAAGTATTTGGCGAGGAAGCCGTGGTGGTCATCGATGCCGGGCAAACCACCCACAATAACTTGCCGGAGCTGGCCGACGGGCGGGTCATCAGCGGGCACAACCTGTGCCTGCATATCCTAATCGCAGGCCAGCAGCTTGACTTGGCCACGCGCAAGGTGCAGAGCTAGTTGGGCACCAAACCGCCCTACCTTTGCGTTGATGCCGCGATAATCTTCTGTGCGATTCAATGCGTAATTCTCGTTTGTGGCTGCAGCCGCTACGCTTTTTCGGTTTGTTGGTGGTGATGCTCACGCTGTTGCCGTGGGCTTGCACCCGCAAGGCTATTTCCTTCAACAGCAGCCCGGAAGAGCCGGTGGCCCTGGCGCCCGACACCCTTACCCGCACCAGCGACACCCTGGGAGGCAAGCCTTCGCTCAGCACCGCCCGCAAAGTGGTGCTCACCGCAGAGCAGGAAAAAGCGGCCAAGGATGCCGACAAGGATGCCCAGCGCAAGTCCAAGAAAAAGAAGAAAAACATCTTTCTGGGCGAGAAAATCAAGAAGGCTTTCACCAAAACCGGTCCCAAGGGGCGCAACCAGAAAATTGCGATTTTCTACTTCCTGAAGTCCCCCGCACTTCTGAACGATTACGCACCGGCCCACTACTACTACGACACCAAGAAGCACAAAATCCTGAAGCTGGCCGAGATTCAGGAGGACCTGTCGACCCTGAAGATTATGCACGGGCCCTACAAGTTGCTGCAGAACGGCAAAGTGCTCGAAACCGGCTATTACGCGTTGGGTACCAAGCACCTGCGCTGGGAAACCTTCGATAGGAACGGCGTGCTCCTAGCCAAGACGCATTACGAAATGGGGTTCCCCCGCGACGCCAACGTGAGCTACTACGGCGAGGACCGTTCTAAAATCAACGAGGTGGTGCCCTACGTGAACGGCAAGCTGGAGGGCGACTACGCCAAGTTCAACGTCAACGGCCAGCCCGAATGGCGGGGCCAGTTTGAGAACGGGCGCAAGGTGGGCGTGTGGGCCAAGTACTGGGGCTTCCGCGGGCGGCGGCGCTACGAGTACCGATACGCCGAGTCGGGCTACGACCCGGAAGTGAGCGAGCCGGAGCTCATCCGCGAGTACAACCGCAACGCCACGCTCATCTACGACAAGGAAAAGAACATCGACAAGCGCGGCCAGCCCGAAGCCGAAGACCGCCCGGGCATGCGCCGGCCCGTGCCCCGCGCGGCCCCCAAAGCCACGCCGAGACGGTCGAAGTAGAAGTCTGGCCAGAGGTGGCGCCACTCTCAGCAGAAGGCGTCTTCAAAGTGTTCGAGGCGAAATCCCTGCCCGAGCAGCGTCACGGCCACGATGTCAAATCGAATGTCGCCGCGCCAGTCCAGCTCCTCCTGCAAATGAGTGGCCGCCAGCCGGAATAGCTCCTTCTTTCGCGCCGACACAAAGGTTTCGGGCGAACCGAACTGGCTGGAGGAGCGGGTCTTGACCTCCGCAAACACTAACAGGCTAGTCCCCTGCCGCAGCACCAAGTCAACCTCCGCTCGGCCGTGCCGGTAGCTGCGCGCCAGCACCTCGTAGCCTTGGGCAACGAAGAAGTCCGCGGCGGCTTGCTCGCCGGCCTGGCCTAATTGGTGCGGTGCGTGGGGCATCTAGGAATTTGTGAGTTGCGCTTGTCACGGGTGGGCTTCGATAGCCTTGATACGCGTTTTCTCCGAGGCACTCCAAGACGAGAATCGTTTCTTAAGCTTCAGAAAATTTCTCTCGATATAAGTATAACTTAACCAACCAATTATAATGCTGGCGATAAAAGAAATCAAAGTCTGAACTATAATAACCTGGTAGAGATGCGTGTTGAGCTTAAGAATATCCAGTACTTTATTAACCACATAAATACACATGAAGTGCAACATATATAAACTATATGTATATAAACCTAATTTAGAAAAATTCTTAAAATTAGAGACTTTATAAAAAGAGTTAGTTGAATAATTTTGCTCCACTATTATGAACGCAAAAAATACACATAACAAGCTACGACTGAATATTGCAAAGAAAAATGACAATTCATTAAGATTATACATTGAAAAGGTAAATACGATACCTGAGATATACACTAGCACTATACTTAATTGGCTGAGGTTACACAGGAAATTTCGCAATTTTTCTGAGTTGAAAATTCCGTAGGCCCACCAGCCCCCCATGGCTAAATCAGCCATGCAGACAAAAGGGCTCGACCATTGTAGTGAACCATCGGGTGAATACGACACAAACTAGGTGGGGATTGAGATGGCAATAATCAATGGAAACAGAAATTTGTAAAAGCGGGGCGAAGTAAGGCTAAAAATAATGGGCCAAACCAAATAAAACTGCTCTTCTACTGCAATAGACCACAGTACACCTAGAACGGCCGAAGTCGGTTTTACATCAAAATTGCCGATGAACGCTAGGTAATAAATCAAATGCCCTTTTTCCGGAGTAGGCTGCCCTAATAAGCTTTGGACAGTAGGCACAACTACAAACCCAATAAAAACTACTAGATAGTACAGCGGCCATATCTTAAGAATGCGGCGTATGTAGAATGCCAGAATATCTATCTTATTGGAATTAGCCTGTTCCTCAAGCAACAAATACGTAATAAGAAAACCGCTGAGGACGAAAAAAAAATTTACGCCTAGTACGCCGGTATATGCAATATGCTTTAACAGAATAAATGCCTCATTATTCCTGATGTAATCAAATTCAGCCCAGAAGCTATGCGCAAAAAAGACAGCTAGAAAGGCAAAAAATCTTAAGCCATCTAGATTGGGAAAATACATCCTGTTTCTCATAACTAGTGCAACTAAAAAATTCTTTTATAAGCAATTGAACTTATAAAACGAGGGGTTAATAGCTTAGCATAAAGGTTATTTGTAGCAGCTTCAATCTATTGGAACAATGCATATGTATTATATTAAGTTTTGATAAGTATATTTATATTAAACTACTTTGGTTATGCTGCGGGTGCTGCGCAAACAACTGCGCAAGTTAGCTAACTATGGGAGATGGCCCCAATGGCCGAGCAAAGGCAATACTTACGCAGGTTAGTACCTTTGCGTCCCGTTTCATCAACCCGCGCTCATGGCCTCTTCCGTAGAACAGTTTCCCGCCCAGCTGCGCGACGCCACCCCGGCCGAAGCCACGCCGGCCGTGCCCAACCGCGCGGTGCAGGTGCAGCGCCTGGGGCTGGTAGATTACGTACCCACGTGGCAGCTGCAAGAAGCGCTGATGGACGCCACCCTGGCCGTAAAGGTGCAAAACCGCCAGGCCGAAACCACCGGCGCCCGCCCGCTGCCCACGCCCAACCACCTGCTGCTCTGCGAGCACCCGCATACCTACACCCTGGGCAAAAGCGGCAAGCCCGAACACCTGCTCCTCGACGAAGCTGCCCTGGCCGCGCACGAGGCCAGTTTCCACCGCATCAACCGCGGCGGCGACATCACCTACCACGGGCCGGGCCAGCTCGTCGGCTACCCCATCCTCGACCTCGACAATTTCCGGCCCGACATCCACTGGTACCTACGCACCCTGGAGGAAGCCGTCATCCGCACCTTGGGCGAATACGGCTTGAACGCCGGCCGCATTCCCGGCCTCACCGGCGTGTGGCTCGACTGGGAGGCCGACGCGCCCAACGCCCGCAAAATCTGCGCCCTCGGCGTGAAGTGCAGCCGCTGGGTCACGCTGCACGGCTTTGCCTTGAACGTACACCCCGACCTCACGTATTTCGGCCACATTGTGCCCTGCGGCATCACCGACAAAGCGGTTACCTCGCTCGCCCAAGAACTGGGAAGCGGCGCTGCGGTCTCGGTAGGTGAGGTACAAGAACGCCTCCTGCCTCACTTGTTAGAACTACTTGGTGCCCAGGAAGTAGAGCTGCCAACTGTCCGCTCGACTAAATAGAAAGCGCTTAACGGCGAAAAGTTGATTAGTAGATGAAACAAGACATTTCTTTTGACCCGGTAGAAGGCGTTTCGGTGGCCGTCATTCCCGACGCTGAAGCCCAAACGCCCGAAGGCCAGTCCGTCTGGCAAGTGTATTTGCTCAACCACAACGCCTTTCCGCTCACCAACGTCATCGTCAACGCCAACGGCTACGGCCAGCAGGAAGATGGCGAGAAGGTCCGCACGTCCACCCTGCGCTACTTATTCGAGGAGGTGCCGCCCCGCACCGCCGTGCCCATCGAAATCATCGACCCGGCGCTGTTTCACCTCAACAATCAGTACTGGGTGAGCTACTACCGGGGCCCCCAAATTTTCGATAAGAAATTCATTTTCGTGCCCGATTCCATCGTGCCCGACAATTTCACCCACATCGCCCTGCTCGACCAGCTGGGCGTGTTGCACGGCTAACCCTTGCCGGCGGCGCCGCTGCCGGGCTTTGTGTTCTCCATAACTTATTTTCTATGTCTCATTTCGATATTCCGCTAGGCCTGTCCTGGATGTGGGCGATGCTGGTGTCGCTGTTCGCGGTGCCCTCCATCATCTACATCGCCCACCTCAAAAACATGCTCGACACTCCCAACGGGCGTACCGTGCACCAGTCGCTTACGCCGCGCTTGGGCGGGGTGGCGGTGTTCGCGGGCTTTATGTCGGCCCTCACCATTTTTGCGCCCCTCCAAAACGGCGTCAAAGAACTGCTGGCGGGCTGCATCATCCTGTTTTTTGTGGGATTGAAGGACGACTTAGTGGGCATGTCGGTATCGAAAAAATTTGTGGGCCAGCTCTTGGCCACCGGCATCGTGATGATAATGGCCGATATCCGCATCACCAGCTTTCAAGGCATTTTGGGCATCGGCACCTTGCCCGTTGGCATCAGCTATGCCTTCACATTGGCGGTCATCGTCGGCATCACCAACGCCATCAACCTAATCGACGGCCTCGACGGCCTGGCCGGAACCATCGTGCTAATTATCTGTGGTACATTCGGTTATTACTTCTACATGTACGGTGGCCCAAGCTATAGCAACTACGCCTTTGTTGCCATTTGTCTCATAGGAGGACTGTTGGGCTTTCTGCGATACAACTTTCATCGCGCCCCCATTTTCATGGGCGACACCGGCTCCTTGGTGTGCGGGTTCATCGTATCGGTGCTGTCCATTCAGTTCATTGAAATGGGGTTGCGGGTGGGGCAGCCCTTTGCCTCATCGGCCCCTTCGGTAGCCGTCGGCATCTTGTTCGTGCCCTTGTTTGACACGCTCCGCGTTTTCCTGTTGCGTATGCTGGCCGGCCGCTCGCCCTTCTCGCCCGACAAGAACCACATCCATCACCGCATTTTGGCCATGGGTTTTCAGCAAATCAGCACCGTGTTGCTGCTGGGCTTGCTCAATGTGCTGGTCACGCTGTTCGTCATTCATTTCGCTTACATCGGCAACACGCTGATTATCGTTGCGCTGGTGGGTTTTTCGGTTGCCCTGAGCATCTTCTTTGGGGTGTACCAGAGTCGGATTTCGCGTCGGCAATTGCTAGCTTCCGAAAGCAGCCGTTAACTATCGCATGGCACGCAGGAATTCGGTTGGCCTGTTGCGGCTCCTTCTCCTGGGCTCGGTGTTGCTTGCAACTGCCGTGCTGTGGCCCGTCGAGGCCAGCGAGTACCGCCAGTTGCCGCCGGCTGCGCCCGCGTCCCTTTCAGCCGATTGGCTCATTCACGACGTCGCGCGTAATCGCCTCATCTTCTATCTGCCTGGCTACCATCAGCCGGCGCACGTGTATTATCAATGGGTGCGGGTCGGGCGCACCCAGCCTTTTCCGCTTTCTTTCGCCGCCCAACCGGGGCTGAGCTTGTTCATTGACAACCAGCTGGTTTTTACTGCCCAAGCGGCTACTACCTATTCAGTAGATTTGGCGCAGCTCCTGCCGCCTCAGCTGCCCACGGGCGCGCATTTGCTGGCCGTGTGGCAGCCCGACGGCTCGCCGGCGTTGGCCTCGTTCTCCGGCTCGGCTGTTGCCAGTAACGCTTCGGGTCAGCCGTTGGCCCAAGTAGGGTGGGCGTTGCCTCGGCTTCCGGGGCCTCAAGGCCAGAACGTATACCTGGGGTTTCTGCTGGTGTTGGGGCTGGCCTATGGCGCTGTGCGCACCACCTACCAGTCCGGCCTGGCCCGCATCTTTCAAATCGAGGAGTTGTTTGGCAACGGCAGCGACCAGCAGGCATTTCTCATCAAGCCGGCCTTCACCTTGCTCAACCTGCTGCTGGTGCTGCTGTTTGCCTTGTCGTTTGCGCTGCTCCTGACGGCCATTCACACCGACCTGCAAAACCTGCCGCTGCTGCGCCGTTTTTTCAACGTGCCCGAAACCGCTATCGTAGCCAGGGTGTTGCTCTACACAACCATCATCACGGTCTTCGTATTCGGGAAGTACGTGTACGTTGGGCTGATGAGCTACATTTTCGGGCTGCAATCACTCATCGACGTACAGTACCGTGAGTTTTTGCGCACCACGCTTTTGGCCGGATTGTTTTTGCCGCTGGTCCTTCTCCTGTACCTCAGCCTCAACAGTAGTTATCCGCAAGCAGTGGCTTGGTCTGCCAGTTCAGCAATTGGCGTGGTGCTGGTGGGCACGGTGCTGCGCGTCGGCCGCACCTTGCACCAGCATGCTTCGCTGCTGAATCTGCATTTGTTTGCCTACCTTTGCGCTACTGAAGTATTGCCTTTACTGGTTTTACTTAAACTTATTGTCTTTACATACTGATAAGCATTTCTGACGCATTTGCTCCAGCTCATACTAAGCTTCTTATTGTCCTAGCATTACCCTTTTTTTTCCTGTATGGCCGAGAGTGCAGATAAGCCGGGGACAGGCCGGCATGCCAAGCGCATCAGTAGTATCCTGGTTACCCAGCCCAAGCCCACCAACGATGTATCTCCCTACTTCGCCATTGCCGAGAAATACGGCATCAAAGTAGATTTTAGAGAATTCATCGAGGTGCAGCCCGTATCCTACAAGGACTTCAGGCGCGATAAAATCAATATATTGGATTTTACGGCTGTTATTTTTACCAGCCGCAACGCCGTCGACCATTTCTTCCGCATTTGCCAGGAAGCCAAATTGGAGATGCCGGCCGAAATGAAGTATTTCTGCATCTCGGAGCAGACGGCCAACTACCTGCAGAAGTACATCGTGCTGCGCAAACGCAAGCTGTTTGTGGGCGAGCGTACGGCGGCCGACCTATTCGACGTCATCAAAAAGCACAAAGGCGAGAAGTTTTTGTATCCCTGCTCCGACATTCGCAAGGACGACCTGCCGGTGTTTATGCGCGCTAACAACCTCAAGTTTTCAGAGGCCGTTATCTACCGCACTGTGGCCAGCGACTTGTCCGACTTATCGGATGTGAAGTACGACTGCATTGCCTTCTTTAGCCCGTCGGGCATCAGCTCGTTGTTCATCAACTTCCCTGATTTTGTGCAAGATGGCACTCGCATAGCCGCTTTTGGCCCCACCACCGCCAAAGCCGTCATCGACGCCGGTTTGATACTCGATATTGAGGCCCCGCACCCCAATGCGCCGTCGATGACGGGCGCCATCGAAGCGTACATCCGCCGTCATGCCCAGCCAGACGTGGGAAAGACGAATTCGAAAAGTGCGAATCCCAACGTCTGATTACTGTAAACCACTGAAAACCGGCGCCACTCACCAGGGCGCCGGTTTTTTTATGTGAATTTTTTGGAGACCGTTTTTGACTTACATTTGGAAGCCAGTCTTCTCTGTGCGCCCCCACCCCCTCCCTCTTCTTTCTTCAATCATCACCACCCCCTCTCCTATGAAAGGAACGTTACTTGCAACGCTGTGGCTGACTGCCATGGCGGGTTCGGCACTTGCCCAACAGCAACCACAGTTTACCCACTACGGTCTTAACGGAATGTCCCTGAATCCGGCCTATGCAGGCATCAAAGGGCAGGGAGAGGCTAACCTCATTGGGCGCTATCAGTATTACAATTACGGGACGTACGGCGATGCAAATGGCTCGCCCCGCACGGGGATGCTCACCTTATCGCTGCCCATTCTGGCGGTGAGCGGGGGAGTGGGATTATCGGTGTATTACGACCAGGCCGGCATGGCGAAAATGACCAACGCCGCCCTCTCGTATTCGCAGCACATCAAACTCGGCTCGGGCAAACTGGGCATTGGCATTCAAGGCATCTACACCTATCTCGGCAAAGGCACGTACATAGCCATCGACGAAAACGACATAAACGTGCCCCAAGACGCTTCTGACAACAAATTTGACCTGGGCGCGGGCGTGTGGTACGAGTCCCCAAAGTTCTACGCCGGCGTGAGCTTGAACAACCTGATGCGTTCGGAGTATTCCTTCAAAAGCGGCGGCACCGAAGGAACCCCCAGCCAATACCTAGCTGAGAACCACGCCTACTTCACCGCTGGATACAATATCGACGCGACGTCGTCCGTTGTCGTGACGCCCATGGCCCTTGTGAAGGCCGTATTGCCCGGAAACTACTCCAGCATCAGCAAATTTGACAATTTAAAGAACTACTCTTTCGAAGGCGGTGTTCGAGCCACTATTGATGACAAGTACTGGATTGGCGCCAACTACCGCCACGAAGAATCGGTCTCGGGCCTTTTGGGCTTGGGTTTCTCCAAAGACAATAACATCCGCGTTGGCTATGCGTTCGATTTCATCGCATTCAACCAAGACGCCCGGGCCTTTAGCTCGCACGAAATTATGCTCTCCTACCGCTTGCCGAAGCCGGGCCTGGTTACCCGTCCCGCCATCCGCACACCGCGCTATAGCTTCTAATTTTCCTATTTTCTTATTATCCTCATTAGAGGGTCATTATCCTATTTGGTTAGGATAAATTTTAGTCTGACGAAAAAAATATATAGCGGGTTAACCGAGTTTTTTGCGCTATTCAGCGTGTTTAACCGTAATTTGGTGCCGTTAAGAAAAAAACGACTATTGCACCGCATCTTAAAATAGTGTAGATTTGCCAACCCTTCTAAATGTACTTTAGCGGTATCGGCAATTAAAACAGAATTTTTAACTCTCATGAACAAGCTTCTAGCATTATCACTTTTCGCTATTTCCGGGGCATTATTAGGTGGGTGTGGATTTGGCAAGGGACCACAGGGCGACCTGATTGGCTCGGAAGACCGGCCCATTTTTAACCCGCAGGAAGTGCCTTTTGGTATGGTTCCTTGCCCAGGCGGAACCTTCCACATGGGCCAGACCGACCAGGACATTTCGGCTTCCATGGTCAACATGAATAAGCAGGTGACTATCGCCGGCTTCTACATGGACGAAACGGAGATTACCAACAACGAGTACCGCCAGTTCATGGACGCCATCAAACTGGACTCGCTGGATGTGTTGGGCGAAGAGTACGTGATGACGGAGCTGTATCCCGATACCACGGTTTGGGTGCGTGACTTCACCTACCACATGGGCGACCCGCTGTTGGAGTACTACTACACGCACCCCGCGTTCGACGAATACCCGGTGGTTGGTGTTGACTGGTTTGCTGCCAAATATTTCTGCAACTGGCGCACCAAGTTCCGGAATGCGGCGCGCGAGGAAAGCGGTTACGCCAACGACCCCAACTTCCGTCTGCCCTCCGAAGCTGAATGGGAGTACGCCGCTCGCGGTGGTCGCGACCTGGCTACCTACCCTTGGGGCGGTCCTTACTTGCGCAACAGCAAGGGCTGTATGCTGGCTAACTTCAAGCCCGGCCGTGGCGACTACGCTTCCGACGGCTTTGCTTATACCTCCGAAGTAGGCTCCTTCTTCCCCAACGACTTCGGCTTGTATGACATGGCCGGCAACGTGTCGGAGTGGTGCGACGATGCTTACATGGAAGCTTCTGTGCCGGTGGTGTGGGACTTGAACCCCACCAACCCCGACGACAACGAGCCCCGCAAAGTAGTGCGCGGCGGTTCGTGGAAGGACATTGCTTACTTCCTCGAAACGGGCACCCGGAATTTTGAATACCAAGATTCGGCGCGGTCTTACATCGGTTTCCGCTGCTCGATGATTCAGATTGGTATGGGGACTAACAGTTCACTCAACTAATATTTATTAAAACGGCTAACGCCACAATCAACTACCCCCCACACCTTCTTCAACCCCTTTCAAAAAATTAAAATATCATGGCAGCTAAAGGAAGTTTTCTCTATGATTCGCTGATGCCCAAAATTTATGGCATCGGTGCAGCCGTTGTAATTGTTGGTGCATTGTTTAAAATTGAGCACTGGGCCGGTGCTGACATTATGCTAATCGTAGGCTTGGGCACGGAAGCCGTTATCTTCTTCCTAAGCGCATTCCAGCCACAGGCCAAAGAGCACGACTGGTCGTTGGTTTACCCCGAGTTGAACGAAGGCTACGACCCTTCCACGGGCACCAATAATCTCGACACCAGCAGCAAAGGTCTGACGATGAAGTTGGACGACATGCTGAAAAACGCCAACGTTACCCCCGAGGCTATCTCGAACTTGGGCCAGGGCTTGAACCGCCTCAGCACCACCACCTCGCAACTTTCGCAGCTGGGCGAGGCCACCAACGTTACCGACGAGTACACCAAGAAAGTGCGTTCAGCCGCCGATTCGCTGGAAAAAATCAACGTGGCTTACTCCAACACGGTAGATGCTATTTCGGCCATGTCGAACGCCACCTCCGACGCCAAGGAGTACCACATGCAGGTTCAGAACGTGACCAAAAACCTGGGCGCCCTGAACGCTGTGTATGAAATGGAACTGCAGGATGCCAACACGCACCTCAAGTCCATGAACCAGTTCTACGGCACGCTGAGCAAGGCCATGGACAACATGACCCAGGCTGGCAAAGACACCGAGCAGTTCCAGAAGCAAGTGTCGGACCTGACCGGTAACCTGACTTCGCTCAACCGCGTGTACGGCAACATGCTGAACGCCATGCGGGCTCCGGCCCAAGCCTAGTTGCTAGGCAGCAAATTCAGTTCTTCACTCACTATTAGAGGAAACAGATAATGGCAGGCGGAAAAGAAACCCCGCGGCAGAAGATGATTGGCATGATGTACCTCGTGCTAACCGCTCTTCTGGCGCTTCAAGTGAACTCAGCGATTCTGCTGAAGTTCAAGTTCATTGACGACAGCTTGCTGAGCGTCAACGACAAGACGTCGGGAGCTGCTGACAATACCGTAAAAGGTATTCAGGCAGCTGTGGTGAAAAACCAGAACCAAGCCCGTGATAAAGCTGTGTTGGCGCAAAGCGAGGAAATTCGTCAGAAGACGAAAGACATCGTGAGCTACTTGCGCGGCGTGCGTGAGCAGTTGTTGAAGGCCACCGAGAACACCGGTGCCGAAATGACCAACATGAGCAGCGAGGACAAGGTGGCCATCACCATGCTCGGCGGCAAGAAAAACGGCATTGCTTACACCACGCTGAAGCCGAAATTGAACGAGTACGCTCAGTACATGAAGCAGTTCGTTCCCGAGGCCGCTCCTCTTGCCCTCGATGGCAAAGAAGACAAGCGTGTAACCAAAGACCAGCGCACCAAAAACTTTGCTGAGCTAAACTTCGAAAACACGCCTGTGGTGGCTGCTTTGGCAACCATTTCGCAGAAGGAAACTGAGATTTTGGAATTGGAGTCGGCCGCGTTGCAAAAGCAAGCCGAAAAAGTAGGTGCCAAAACCATCGTATTCGACAAGATTGGCGCTTTCGCTAGCGCTGAGTCGAACACGGTAGCTGCTGGTACCAAGTATAAAGCAGAACTGTTCCTGACGGCTTCGGCTTCGAGCATCAGCCCCCGCATGACGTTGAACGGCAGCCCGCTGTCGGTGGGTCCTGACGGCAAAGGCAAAGTGGAATTCACGGCCCGTCCTGGTGGCTTCGACGCTTCCGGCAACGCCAAGTCATCGTGGACCGGCACCATTCGCTTCAACCAAAATGGCCGCGACACCACCTTCACCGTGAAAGTGCCTTACACCATCACCAAGCCGGTGATGCAGATTCAGTCGGCTTCGGTGCAGGCTCTGTACTTTAAGTGCGGCAACAAGCTGAACGTTTCCGTACCCGCTTTGGGTGCTCAGTACAAGCCCAGTTTCTCGGCTTCCGGTGCTTCTGTGATGTCGGGTGCCAAGACCGGTGACGTAACGCTCGTGCCTAACTCGAAAGAGGTGACCCTGAATGTAAGCAGCGGAGGCAATGCCATCGGTTCGCAAACCTTCTCGGTCCGCCCCATTCCCAAGCCTGAGATTAAGTGCTTTGTAGGTGGCCGTGAGGCTAACGAAAAGCAGGGCACTCCTGGCACGGCCGTTCGTTCAATGACCCTGCGTGCCATCCCGGATGCTGGCTTTGCCACCTTCCTGCCGGATGATGCCCGTTACCGGGTATCGCGCTATGAGGTGACGCTGGTTCGTGGCAAACGCCCCGCAATTCCTACCAGAACTGTCAACGGCCCCGAAGCTAATTTGAGCGACGTAGTGAATGCCTACCGCGAAGGCGACCGTTTGTATGTGGAAGTGAAGGATGTACAGCGTCTCAACTTCCAAGGCAACGTTGAAGCAGTTAGCGTTTCCAAGCAGTTCAACGTGCCCCTGTTGTAATATTTTAGGCTTCGGCCACGTTAGCGAACTATCCTACAGTCAATTTGCATTTGCTCGTTATGAAATCCATCCACACTTTGGCCGCCATTGCGGCGGGCTTGTCGCTTTCGCTGACGGTTTCTGCCCAAGAGCAGGCCACGACGGCGAGCAGCACTGGTTCGCACCGGCCTATTCCCCCTTCCGACCAAATGTTCCGCAAGAGCATCTGGCGCCAGGTTGACCTGCGCGAGAAGCAGAACAAGCCAATGTTTTCGGAGGGCAAAGAGATTAGCCGCATTATCCTCGAAGCGGTAAAACGCGGCGAGTTGCAAGCTTACAAGAATGACTCGCTGACGTCGACCTTCAGCCCACAGGAAGTTTCAGGCAATGCTTCCTATACCGACCAAAAAGTTGAGTTGAGCGCCGAAGAAAAAGCCGCTGGTTTCAGCGAGCAGGACCTCGGAGGCGGTGGCAGCGACGACTGGGGTGCACCCGCAGCCGGAAGCAAAAGCACTGCTGCCAAAACCGTGCGCCAGCCTAAGTTAGGTGCCAATGGTAAGCCGTTGAAAGACAAAAAAGGCCGTGTGGTTATGGAAACGGTGGCCGTTACGCCCCCGCCGCCGCCCGCTCCGGCTGCCAACGAGTACCGGCCGAAGGACTTATATGAGATGGAAGTGAAGGAAGATATGATTTTCGACAAGAAACGGTCGAGAATGTATCACGACATCAAATCCATCACGCTGTTGGTGCCTTCTACACTGGCCTCGAACGTATCGGGCATTGAAAAGCCGATTGGTACATTCAAGTACAGCGACTTGGTGAAGGTGTTCCGCAACAATCCGCAGAATGCCATCTGGTTCAACGCCGAGAACGATGCGCAGCACAAGAACTTGGCTGATGCATTCGAATTATGGTTGTTCAACTCGTACATCACCAAGGTTTCGAACGCCGGCGATAGCCGTTTGGACGACATCTACGGCGGTGCTCAGCAAGGCATCTTGGCTGCTCAGCAAACTTCAGCCGACTTGATTGAGTATGAGTACAACTTGTGGAGCTTCTAAAGCATCAGGAGTAGAAACAACAAAAAGGCCACCGTGAGAACGGTGGCCTTTTTGTTTGGCCATTATCCGGGCAACTGTCGGGCGGGCATGGGATGGGAAGGGGCGTCGTGCTGAGCGAAGTAGTTTTGGAGAACTTTGGCTTTGGCCTTGCCCACCTCAGCCACAAGTTCAGCATCGGTGAGTTCACGGATTTTCTTGACGGACTTAAACTTGTTCAACAGCTTGTCGGCGGTGATGGGACCGAGGCCTTTCACATCGGTTAGCTCCGTTTTGAGGGTGCCGGCATCGCGGCGGGAGCGGTGGAAGGTGATGCCGAAGCGGTGAACTTCGTCGCGCATGCGCTGGAAGAGGCGCAAGGATTCGCTCCTTTTGTCGATGTAGATGGGCAGCGGGTCGTTGGGAACGTAAATCTCTTCCAAGCGCTTGGCGATGCCGATGACGGGAATTTGCCCCCACAGGTTGAGGTCCTTCAGTGCCTTAACTGCCATGCTGAGCTGGCCCTTGCCACCGTCGACAATGACGAGTTGGGGTAAGCTGGCACCTTCGTCAACCAAGCGGCGGTAGCGGCGGGTGACTACCTCGTACATCGAGTCAAAGTCGTTCGGACCAATGACGGTTTTGATGTGGTAGTGCCGATAGTCCTTCTTGCTCGGCTTGGCGTTGCGGAAGCACACCATGGCAGCCACCGGGTTATCGCCCTGGAAGTTGGAGTTGTCGAAACACTCGATGTGCTTGGGGAGCTCGGTGAGACGCAAATCCTTTTTGATGGTCTCCATGATGCGCACCTCGTTCACGTCCTTGCTTTTCTCGTTCATGCTCTCTTTCTCCTTACGGGCGTAGAGCACGTTTTTGATGGCGAGTTCGAGGAGCTTGCGCTTGTCGCCGATTTGGGGAACGGTGAGGGTGGTGCCGGGTAGGGGGAGTTCGACCGCGACGTTGGTGAGGATTTCGCGGGACTCACTTTCAAACTCCTGACGCAACTGCATGATAAGCGGCGCGAGAATTTCGGCGTCTTCCTCGTCAAGCTTTTTGGTGACTTCGAGGGATTGGGTGAGAATGATGCTGCCGTTCATCACCTTCAAGTAGGTGATGAAGCCCGATTTCTCGTTGCTGGCGATGGCGAACACATCGATGTTGGTGAGGGTATCACTCACGATGGTGCTTTTGGCTTGAAAGGCGTCGAGCTTGTCAAGTTTCACCTTGAACTGATGCGCTTGCTCGTACTGCATTTCCTGCGCAGCCTTGGTCATCAGCTCCCGGAAGTACTGCTTGGGGATGCGCAGGTCGCCGTTGAGAATCTGGCGGATTTGTTGGATGTAGCCGTTGTAAGTGGATTCGTCTTCGCGGGCCACGCAGGGGGCATTGCAATTGCCTAGCTGCAACTCAAGGCAGGGGCGAAACTTGCCTGCTTCTACGTTCTCGGGGGTGAGCTTGAAATTGCAGGTGCGCAACGGGTACAAGGCCCGAATGAGTTCCAGCAGCACGTTCAGGGCCGTGCCATTGGCATAGGGGCCGTAGTACCGCGAGCCGTCGTTAATCTTGTTGCGCGTGGGGATGAGGCGCGGAAACCGTTCGTTGGTTAAGCAGAGAAAGGGGTAGGTTTTGCCGTCCTTGAGCAGGATGTTGTACTTGGGCTGGTGCTGCTTGATGAGGTTGTTTTCGAGTAAGAAGGCATCCGACTCCGAATCCACGATGGTGAATTCGATTCGCTTGATGTTGCGGACCAGCTGTTGGGTTTTCTTGTTGTGGTCCTGCTTGGTGAAGTAGCTGCTCACGCGCTTGCGCAGGTCAATGGCCTTGCCCACGTAAATGATGCCCTCGTCATCGAAGTACTTGTACACGCCGGGCTTGTGCGGCAAAGCGTTGATTTGGGCTTGTAAATGCTCTTTGGCGGCCATATCCGGGGAGTAGTCAAATGGAGGAAGTGCGCGGCATAAAAACTGCCGAGTTTCCCATCAAGAATAACGAAAAATGGCCGGCGAAAGGTCGCCGGCCACCGTCGTAAACGCGAAAAATTACGGTTAGATGTCTTCTTCGCTCAAGTCAACCGGGTCGGGGCGGGCCATCTTCTGGTCGTCGGGGATGGTGTCGCGCTGGCCGCCGTAGTACTTCGAGCAATCGGTTTCAATGCTGAGCGATGCCGCAGGCTTCTCAAAGGGCGTTTTCTTGATGTCTAAACTTTTGTCGGCGTACACCTTCTGCATGAACAGGCCGTAGAGCGGCAGCGCCAGGCGGGCGCCCTGCCCATACGCGCCGGTACGGAAGTGAATGCTACGGTCCTCGCCGCCTATCCACATGCCGCACACTAGGTCCGGCGTAATGCCCATGAACCAGGCGTCGGAATAGTTGGAGGTGGTACCGGTCTTGGCCCCAATCTCGTAGGGGAACTTGAAGCCCGTGTGCAGGATGGTGCTGGTGCCGCCGGGCTCCGTGGTGCTGGCTTGCAGCATGTAGGTCATCAGGTAAGCGGTTTCTTCGCTCAGCACTTCTTTGGTGCGGGGCACGAATTCGCGCAGCACGTTCTTGTTCTTATCCTCTATGCGCGTGACCATGATGGGCGAAGTCCACACGCCCTTATTGACGAAGGTGGCATAGGCCCCGCACAACTCAAAAATGCTGACATCGGAAGAGCCGAAGCCAATGGCCGGCACTGGGTCGACGGGGGATTCAATGCCCATGCGTTTGGCATAGCCGGCAATGGTTTCGGGCGTGAGCTTCATTACCAGCCACGCCGTGATGGAGTTCATCGAGCGAGCTAGAGCTTGCCGTAGAGTGAAGACACGACCCGAGAAGCCGCCCTCGAAGTTCTTGGGGGTGTAGGCGGCGCGGCCGGCCTCGGCCGGGAAGGTGGTGGCCACGTCGGGCCGCGGGAAGCAGGGCGAGTAGCCTTGGTCGATGGCCGCCGTGTACACAATGGGCTTGAACGTGGAGCCGGGCTGGCGCTTGCCCTGACGCACGTGGTCAAATTTGAAGAACTTGTAGTTGGGGCCGCCCACCCAGGCTTTTACCTGGCCATTCAGGGGGTTCATGGCCATGAAGCCGGCGCGCAGGTAGCGCTTGTAGTAGGCCAGCGAGTCGAGCGGCGACATCATCATTTCCTTCTCGCCCTGCCACGTGAATACCTGCATCTTGTACTTCTTGCGCAGGTAGTAGTTCACCGAGTCGCGGTTGCCATCGTAGATGTTCATCAGCGACTTGTAGCGCTGGGTACGGCGCATGGAAATGTTGAGGAAGTCAGGTATGACTTTGCCGTTCTCATCGCGCCAAGGCAGTTGGCCTTTCCAGTGCTGAGAAAACCATTTCTGCTGCAAGGCCAAGTGCTCGGCCACCGACTTCTCGGCGTAAACCTGCATGCGCGAGTCGATGGTGGTGTAAATCTTCAGGCCGTCGGCGTACAGGTCGTGGTCGGTTTCCCGGGCCCAGGCCAGCAACGACTTGGCTACTTCCGAACGGAAATAGGGCGCCAGGCCCTTGGTCGGGTTCTCTACTGAGTACTGGAGCACAATGGCCTTGGCGGTGTCGGCGGCCAGTTGCGCATCGGTGATGTAGTTCGACTTGGCCATTTGGCGCAGCACCCAGTTGCGGCGCTTGCGCGAACGGTCGGGGTGCGTGACGGGGCTAAAGCGGCCGGGTGCGTTCACGATGCCCACCAATGTTGCCGACTCAGGCGTGGTCAGGTCCTTGGGCTTCTTGTTGAAGAAGGTTTTAGCGGCTGTATTGATACCGAACGAGTTGGAGCCAAATTCTACCGTGTTCAAATACATGCGCAGGATTTCCCGCTTGGTGTAGTTGCGCTCCAAACGAATGGCCAGTATCCACTCCTTGGTTTTGGTGATGAGCAGCCCCAGTTTGCCGTTGCCATTTAGGGTGCCGTCGTTGAGGTCGGCCCGGGTCCGGAACAGCACTTTGGCCACCTGCTGGCTCAGCGTCGAGCCACCGCCGTTATGATTGAACGTGACCACGCCCACCACAGCCCGGAACACACTTTTGAGGTCGATGCCCGAATGCTGCTCAAAGCGCACGTCCTCGGTGGCAATGAGAGCATCGATAAGGTTCTGTGGCAAATCTTTGAACTCGGCCGGCGTGCGGTTTTCGCGGAAATACTTTCCCAGCAGCACGCCGTCGGCCGAGTATATCTCCGAAGCCAACTCTGAGCGTGGGTTTTCCAGCGTTTTGAGGTTAGGCATGCGCCCAAACAAGTTCAGGAAGTTGCCGCTCACGGCCAGCACAAACAGGCACAGGCCCACCACACCCGCGCCAAACAGCAACCACATGGTGCGCGTGAAAGCCGTAAACCGGCCATTTCGCGCGGGCTTTAAGGGCGTCGGCTTGGGGCGGCGGGCAGGAGAGGAGGTCGGCATAAGTGGCAAAAACGAAATAATAATGCAAAAATAAAGCCTCCGGCGCGGCCGGAGGCTCTAAGCCAGTTCCAGCCCTCTAAGAACTTACTTGTACACGCGCTGATAAAAGGTCAAATACCCGGCCAAATCGCCGGTAGCTTGCAGCAACGCTAGATTTTCCATGCTGATGACCAAGGCTTGGTAACCCGCCCCGCGCAACCGCGCCAGCGGCGATTGGGGCCCCCGCAGCTTGGTGGCGTAGCTCTGCGCAACTTTCGCCCCCGGCAGGGTCCGCACCACCACAAGGCTCTGGTCGGCACCAAGGGCCGGCGTTTCAATCTGCAGGTTGTTGGCCCGGAAAAAGCGGTTGTTGTACGTGCCCAACTGGGTGGGCAAGTCGGCGGCGGGCGGCGTGGTTTTCGGGAACACGAGCACCACCGCGTGCGCTCCGCTGAGCTGGGTGACGTAGGCGGTAGCCGGAGCCGCTGGGGCTGGCGCCGCGGGTGTTCCCGCGCCCGCTGGCGTCGTCGTGGGAGTGGGAGCGGAAGTGGGCGGTATAGCAACCGGTGCCGTGGCAACGGCTGGCGCGGCACCACCCGGCTGCGGGTTCGGCGCGGGGGCTTCCGTCGCAGCCTTTACTTCAGTTGAGGGAGAGGGCGTGCCGGTAGCGCCAGCAGCGGGGGCCGGTGCCCCTTTAGGCGCGGTCTTTGGTGCCTCTTTGGGCGCATCTTTAGGCACTTCTGGAGTTGTGCCCGAGGGGTTGAGGGCTTTGGCCGGCGTTTGGTCTTCCCGGAAGAAAATGCGCATTCGGTTGTCCACTTCGCCGGGGCGGAATACGGAGATGGTTGGCTTTTCAGTGGAAGCCAGTGCCCCCGCTATTTGTCCGGCATCCTGCTTTTTGTAGGTCTCGGCCAAAGCCCGGGCCTGGGGCACCAAGGGGCTGTTGGGGTAGTCCTGATAGAATTTCTCTACCGAAGTCCGGGCCGTGAGCGGCGGTTGCGTGCGAATGATGAGCAGCGTCTTGACGTAAGCAACGATGTCGTTGATGTCACTCTTCGGGTATTGCTTTTCTGTGCGAGCCACCACGGCGGCCGCTTTCTTGAACTCTTGGTTTTTATAATAGGTAAAAGCCGAGTCGACCCGCGCTGCTACGGCGTTGTGCAGCGCCATTTCGTGCTCGCGGTACAACGGGTCGGCAATCAGCTTGGCGTACACCGAAGTGGGGAATTCCCGCTGCAAGGCCGCCGCGTACTGGGCCATCTTACCGGCATCGGGCTTGTTCTTGTAGTGGATATACAGCAGGTAGTACGCCTCGGGAGCATGCTCGCCGTGTACGTAGCGGGTTACTTGCTTCTCGTACGTTTCGATGCCCTTGTCAACTTCCTTGAGCTGCTCTTTATAGATGGTGCCCAGCTCATACAAGGCCGCCTCTACCTGCTTATCCGACGCCTCAAGCTGCGCTGGCGTAATAGGCAGGGCACTGCGGTAGCTGGCCACCAAGGCGTTTTTTTCGGCCGCCGGATTGGGTGCTCCGCCAGCCGCCGCCGAGTCGGCCTGGCCGCCGTTCACGCGGTTTTGGTCATTGCCGGTCACGGCCAGGGGCGCACCGCCGTTGGCGGGTGTATTGGGCGAGCTGCTGGCTTGCCGGCTGGTGCGCCAGTTGTCCTGCAACTGCCGGTCGCCCCATTTTCGGATGAAGTCGGCGCGGGCCACGCCCAGCGCGGCGGGGTTATCGAAGTACCATTTGGCGCCGGAAGCCACGGCGGTGGGGTCAAAGTCGCGCAAGGGGTCTGCTGCTGCGGGTGCGCCAGTACTGCCGGGCAAACCACTGCCGGGCAAGTCGCTGCCTATGCTGCTCGATGTCGGCCGCGCAGCTATTTCAGCCGCCCGGGCATTTACTTTGGCAAGCGCCGCCAGCCGGTCGGCTTCCGCTTTTTTAGCCGCCAGCTCGTTGTCGGCGTACAAATTCAGCTTTTGGTCCAGCGCTTCTTTCGGCAGCTTGGCCAGGGCCTGCAGACTGTCCTGCGTCTCGATGATGGTGTACTGCTTGGCAAACTCCTTCAGAATGTCGCTGCGCTCCTTGATGGCGGCGTAGGTCTTGGCCTCCTTGGCCAGGTTTTGCACGGTGCTGTCGTAGTACGCCGCGGCCAAGCGGTACTTCTGCAGGTCTTCGTAGTAAATGCGGCCGGCCAGCAGGTAGGTATAGCTTTTCTGGAGGCGGTTGGTAGTCGTGGATTTGATGGACTGCCGCAGTAAGTCCAGGGTCTCCGGGAATTTCTTCTCGCGGTAGTTCAACCGCGCCATCTGGTAGTAAATCTTGTCGCGGTAGTCCTTGTTTTTCGGGTCTTTCAACAAGCCCGCGAAGTACTTGTCCAGGCGGGCGCGGTCCTTGGCATTAAGGTCCGACACCTCGGCCAGCAACAGCTTGCTTTGCAGGTCTAACTCGTAGGGCGGGTTGCGCGACAGAATCTGGTTCAGCTGCTCGTACGCCTTCTTGGGTTCGCCTTCGTTTTGGTACAGCTGAGCCAGCACGTAGCGCGTGCGCGACCGTTCGTTCTTGAACTCAATCAGCGGAATGGCCCGCTCCAGCTGCGGAATGGCCTTGGCCGGCTCGTCGATGCGGATGTAATAGTCGGCGCGGGTCAGAAACAATTGGCGGGCATCCTCCGGCAAGCCGGTTTCCTTATCCAGTAAGTCCGACACGGCTTTAGCGCTTTCCATCTCGCCCTGCGCTACAAACGTGCGCATCAGCCCAATCAGGGCCTCGTGCTTGGCGTTGGCGTCCTTGCTGGTCGAATTGACATACTTAAAGGTCAAGGCCGCCTCATCAAACTGCATTTGGTAGAAGCGCGCCCAGCCCACCAAAATGTAGGCGTCGTCCGTCCAGTCGGAGCCCGGCCGGTGCTGAATGGGCATGGAAGCCTTCTTGATGATGTCGTTCAAGTCGGCCCGACTGGCGCGCACCGTCGTGCTGTCCAAGGTAGGAAACAGCGGCAGCGTCTGGTTGTAGTCGTTGATGCGGCCGTCGTAGAGCTTGGCTTCGGTGGCGAACAGCTTCTCGCGGGCCAGAAAATAGGCGTTGTCGCGGGCCGCCACGTTGTTGAACGCGTGCGCCACTAGGTTTTTGTCCGAGGCGCAGCCCGCCGCGCCCAGGCCCAGCAGTACAAGGAACAGCGCCGCCCAGCGGTATGTCAGCGAAGAATGAAGCAAAGCCAAATAGAAGGAGAAAAAGCAGGTCGTTGCTACCGCAACGCGCGTAGCAACGCAAATTGTTCGCCCACGTCCAATAGCTAACGTAGCCGAAGAGGTAAAATTACGTTTTTCCGGGGGCAAATGCGGCCCGGCCCCAGAACGTAACTTTGACCGGTCGCCTTCCTCCCGTCCCATGCCCACCCCGTCCGACACGCCGCCCCCCGGCTCCAACCGCCTTCAAGCCATTGCCAAGTACTCGGGGCTGGCTTTCCAGATGCTCGCCATCATCGGGGGCAGCACGTGGCTGGGCACTTGGCTCGACGCCCGTTTCGAGTCCAAAAATCCGTGGTTCACCATTGGCCTGATGTTGCTGGGCGTCTTCGTGGCGCTGTGGCAAGTCATCCGCAGCCTGACCAAGGACGTGCAATAGCCGCGCCCCGAGTCGACCACTACACTACACCAGCCTATGATGCGGTTTTTGCGCCAGTTTCTTGTTTTCGGCGGTGCGCTCGGCCTGCTGCTCTACGCCTTGCATCGCGTCTACGGGCCTCTGCTGATTCACCCGCTTACCGGTCTGCTGTTCGGCTTCATGGCCGGGCTCACGCTCCTTATTTATAGCCTAACTGCCCGCCTCGTCGCCGTCTCGCCAACTAACCTGGGCATTGGCTACCTCATCGGAATGACCGTCCGAATGCTGACTTCCCTGGCCTTGGTAACGGTGCACCTAGCCCGCGGCGGTGCCCAGGAAGGACGGGGCGTCTGGACCTTCCTCGGGGCCTTCTTCATCCTGTACTTTTCGTGGGCCGGGTTTGAAATCTGGGCTATTTTGAGTAACTTGCGGCCGATTTCGAAAAAGCAAGTAGCGCAATCATAATGTGTTAGCTCGAAATTTCTCACTAATGTACTTTTAATGAAGCGTTTACTTTCCGTTCTTCTCTGCTTCGTATCCCTGTCCGTTTTTGCGAACGAACCCGCCGTTGAGGCT
>NZ_DASVSI010000036.1:0-46206 GCF_036388155.1 Hymenobacter sp.
GCGTATCGACTCGCGGACTAAAAGTCCGCGCTACTACACACCAATCTCAAACCGCTTTAGTAGCGCAGTAGAGCTGCTTCGACTGTGCGGACGCCAGATGAGCAGGACGGCCTGAGTTAGCATTTGGCATAAAAGAGAAGAGGTGGCCTTTTTCAAGACCACCTCTACTTATCTCACCAGGAAGGCTGTCGCCAGCCTATTAGGCAATAGGTTACGCAGTCAACTCGAAGCGGCCCAGGTTCATCACCTTGGTCCACACGGCGACAAAGTTTTGCACGAATTCTTCCTGGGCATCGGAGCAGCCGTACACTTCGGCCAGGGCCCGCAGCTCAGAGTTGGAGCCGAAAATCAGGTCCACGCGGGTGCCGGTCCACTTCACTTCGCCGGTGCGGCGGTCGCGGCCGTGGAAGGTGTTTTGCATATCGGTAATGCCCTTCCAGGTAATGCTCATGTCGAGCAGGTTCACGAAGTAGTCGTTGGTCAACGCCCCGGGACGGGTGGTGAAAACGCCATAATTCGACTGGTCGAAGTTGATGTTGATGGCCCGCAGGCCGCCAAACAACACGGTCAGCTCGGGCGCGGTCAGCGTCAGCAGATGGGCTTTGTCAATCAGCATTTCCTCGGCCGCGGCGCGGTGGTGCGACTTCAGGAAGTTGCGGAAGCCATCGGCGGCCGGCTCCAGGGCCGCAAACGACACCACGTCGGTTTGCTCCTGCGAGGCATCGGCCCGGCCCGGGGTGAAGGGCACCGTCACGTCGTGGCCGGCATTCTTGGCGGCCTGCTCGACGCCCACGCCGCCGGCCAGCACAATCAGGTCGGCCATCGATACTTGCTTGCCGTCGGCCTGCGCGCCGTTGAACTCCCGCTGAATGTTTTCCAGCGCTTGCAGCACCTGCGCCAGCTGCGCCGGGTTGTTCACGGCCCAGTTTTTCTGGGGCGCCAGCCGCACGCGGCCGCCGTTGGTGCCGCCCCGCTTGTCGGAGCCGCGGTAAGTGGAGGCCGACGCCCAGGCGGCCGACACCAACTGCGACACCGGCAGGCCAGTTGCCAGAATCTGCTCTTTCAGCGTTGCCACGTCCTGGGCATCCACCAGCGGGTGGGTTACGGCCGGGATGGGGTCTTGCCAGAGCAGCTCTTCGGTGGGCACTTCCGGGCCCAGGTACCGCTCTTTGGGGCCCATGTCGCGGTGGGTCAGCTTGAACCAGGCGCGGGCAAACGCGTCGGCAAACTCGGCCGGGTTTTGCTGAAAGCGGCGCGAAATGACTTCATACGCCGGGTCAACCCGCAGGGCGATGTCGGTGGTGAGCATGAAGGGCGCGTGCTTCTTGGTCGGGTCGTGGGCGTCGGGGATGGTGCCGGCGCCGCCGCCGTTCACCGGGCGCCACTGGTGGGCGCCGGCAGGGCTTTTGGTCAGCTCCCACTCAAAGCCGAACAGGTTGTCGAAGTAGTCGTTGCTCCACTGGGCGGGCGTGCGGGTCCAGGCGCCTTCGAGGCCGCTGGTGATGGTGTGCTCGGAGTGGCCCTTGCCGAAGCTGTTGCTCCAGCCCAGTCCCATTTCCTCCAGGGTGGCTCCGGCGGGCTCCTTGCCCACGTGCTGGCCGGGGTCGGCGGCGCCGTGGGTTTTGCCGAAGGTGTGGCCGCCGGCAATCAGGGCCACGGTCTCTTCGTCGTTCATGGCCATGCGGCCAAAGGTTTCGCGGATGTCGCGGGCCGAGCGCAGCGGGTCGGGCTCGCCGTTCGGGCCTTCCGGGTTCACGTAAATGAGGCCCATCTGCACGGCGGCCAGCGGGTTTTCCAGCTCGCGGTCGCCGGTGTAGCGCTTGTCGCCCAGCCATTCGGTTTCGGGGCCCCAGTAAATGTCCTGCTCGGGCTCCCACACGTCTTCGCGCCCGCCACCGAAGCCGAAGGTCTTAAAGTTCATCGATTCCAGGGCGCAGTTGCCGGCCAGTATCATCAGGTCGGCCCAGGAGATTTTCCGGCCGTACTTCTGCTTGATGGGCCACAGCAACAGGCGGGCCTTGTCGAGGTTGGCGTTGTCGGGCCAGCTGTTGAGCGGCGCAAAACGCTGGGCGCCCGAGCCGCTGCCGCCCCGGCCGTCGGCAATGCGGTAGGTGCCGGCGCTGTGCCAGGCCATGCGCACGAAGAACGGACCGTAGTGGCCGTAGTCGGCCGGCCACCAGTCCTGCGAGTTCGTCATCAGCTCGAACAGGTCCTGCTTCACGGCCTGCAAGTCGAGCGACTTGAACTCCTCGGCGTAGTTGAAATCCTTGCTCATCGGATTCGACAGGTCGGCGTGCTGGCGCAGGATGCTTAGCTTCAGCTGGTTGGGCCACCACTCGCGGGTGGTGCGGCCGCCGCCGGCCGTTTGTTTCACCGCGCCTCCGCTAAACGGGCACTGGGCCGCGGGGGTGTTCAGCTCGTAGAGGATGGAGTTATCCGCGGGGAGGTCGTGCAGGTTGGCGCTCATCTTGAAAAAGGTTTTGGTGTGGACCTGTAAATGGTCGGATTGATTAATCGGTTGGCAGAATGGCCCAGGAAGTTGTTTGAAAAGCTCAAGCAATACCACGGTCAACAGCTTTGCACAAAGCTAATCTGTAGCAGAGCATAACCAAAATCGATTTTATTTATAAATTTATAACCAAAGGCTATATTCTCGATTTGCTTTTTCGCTACGAATCTGTAACGACTTGGCTACCTCATGGCACTGGATGCTCACCGCCAGTTTGGCCTTGCCGCCGCCCAGCAGCCCGTATTGGCGTTTGAAAAAAATAGGGAGTAGCGGGAAAACGAACAGCAGCATTAGCGGGAGTTGGCTAACGAATGGAATAGCAGCGGTCGCGAGGGCAACGCCAGTGGCACCCGCCAGCCAACGCCACAAAGCCGGCGGTTAGCAATTAATAATATTTAATAATGTTAATATAAATTAGTAATATAGTCTGGCTCAGAAGCAGGGCGCACACCCGTGGTTTGGGCTGGCAGAAAGTCTGAAGCAGTCACTCTTAAATCCCTACAGCCATGGAACAACAGCTTGAAGAAATTCGCGAACAGCAAAAAGCGTCCTGGAACAAGTTTTCGCCCGGCTGGAAAAAGTGGGACGACCTCACCATGGACTTTCTCAAGCCGATGGGCGACGAAATCATCCGAGCGCTCGACGTGCAGGCGGGCGACGTGGTGCTCGACGTGGCCGCCGGCACCGGCGAGCCGGGCCTCACCATTGCCTCACGGCTGAGCACGGGCCGGGTCGTCATCACCGACCTCGCCGACGACATGCTGGTTGTGGCCCGGGAAAACGCCGCCCGCCGCGGCATTCACAACGTGGAGATGCAGGCCTGCGACGTCTGCGAGCTGCCCTTTGCCGACAATACCTTCGACGCCATCAGCTGCCGGTTCGGGTTCATGTTCTTCCCTGATATGGCGCTGGCCGCCCGCGAAATGTACCGCGTGCTTAAGCCCGGCGGCCGCATGGCCACCGCGGTGTGGAATGTGCCGGAAAAGAACTTTTGGGTAACCGCCGTGATGGGGGCCATCAACCGCAACCTGAACTTGCCCGCTCCGCCGCCCGGTGCGCCCGGGATGTTCCGTTGCGCCAAAGACGGCCTGATTGCCGGCTTGCTGACCGAAGCGGGTTTCCGCAACGTCTCGCAGCAGGAGGTGGCGGGCACGCTAAACGCCCGGACCGCCGACACTTATTGGGAGATGATGAACGACATTGCCGCGCCCGTGGTGGCCGGCCTCAGCAAAGCCGACGACGACACCCGCGACAAAATCAAAGCCGAGGTATACCAGGCCGTGCAGCAGAAGTACCCGCACGGCGACATTCTCATCGATTCCAGCGCGTTGGTGGTCTGCGGTGAGAGGTAGGGCGTTGCGGCCGCCGCCCGGCCGCTACCGGCTGGCGGGGTGCAGCAGCGAGTAAACGGCGCTATCGATGAATTCACCGTTCCAAAACCCGTTTTCCCGGAAGTAGCCTTCCTGCACGAAGCCCGCGCGCTCGAGCACCCGGGCCGAAGCCGTGTTTCGCGGGTCGACGACGCCTTCCACGGAATGCAGGCCCAACTTCTGAAAGCCGAATTTCAGCACCTTTGTGATGGCTTCCTGCATCAGGCCCTTTCCCTGGTGGACCGGGTGCAGCAAGTAGCCAATCTCGGCCCGGAAATTCTCGGGCTGCACGCGGTAGTAGCCAATGGTGCCCAGCACCTCGGGCGAGTCGCGCAGGGTGATGCCCCAGTTCAGTGCCTTATTCTCGCTCACCAACCCGTTGACCATGTCGATGTGCTTGTTGGCATCCTCCAAAGTGCTGAAGAGCAGGCTTGGGATGTACTGCATCACCTGCGGGTCGGCGCGCATGACGAACATGGCCGGCGCGTCGGCAAGGGTGAGCTGCCGCAGCTGCAGGCGCTCGGTGGTGAGGACGGGAAAGGGGGTGAAATCGAAGGTCAGCATGGCGGGCTTCCGAACCCGAGAACGGAGCTGAATGAAAAGAAAGCAGGGGTTGGCGCGAAGGTAAGCCCGGCACTCCTTGCGCAAGAGCGGTTTAGGTCGTTCATTGCCTCCCCGTTACTTCGCTCCATGACCGACCTGCTCCTTTATTTGAACGCTGTTTCACCGCTTAGCCCGGAGGCAGCGGACGACTTTCTCAAGGTTTTTCGGCCCAAGACGTTTGCGAAAGGGGAGCTGTTGCTGCGCGAAGGCGAAGTGTGCCACTACTATTACTACATCAAGTCGGGCCTCACCAAGTCGTGTTTCTACAACGAGGACAAGGAGTTCATCATGCGGTTTTTCAGCGAGAACATGATGTTCACCGAGTTCAGCAGCTACGTCAGCCAGCAGCCCTCCAAGTACATGATTCAGGCCCTGGAGCCCACCGAAGTGCTGCTCATCAAGCGGGCCGACATCGAAAGACTGCGCCAGCGCCACCACTCCATCGAGGCCCTGTTTAGCAAGCTGTTTTCGGGGGTGGCCATGGGCATGATGCGCCGCATCAGCGAGATGTTGGAGGAAAACGCCACGTTCCGCTACGCCAATTTTTTGCACGAAAACCGCACCTTGGCGCAACGCATCAGTTTGCGCGACTTGGCGAGCTACCTGGGCATCACGCAGGTGTCGCTGAGTAGAATCCGGGCCAGCAAATGATTATTTATCATTTGTAAAGAGGGGGCCTGAATGGGGCCGGTAGTTTTGCCCGCATCCAACGCTTCGGCCAAACCCATTCAACATCCTTCCCGCGCCCGCGCCATTGCCTATTGGGCCAGCACCGGCCTGCTCGCCTTCGGCATGGTGGCCGGCGGCCTGGGCCAAGTCCTGGGGGCCGAATTCAACGTGCAGGGCATGGACCACTTGGGGTACCCGCGCTATTTTCTGCCCCTCATTGGCACCTGGAAAATCCTGGGAGCTTTGGTCATCTTGCTTCCGGGCTTTGCCCTGGTGAAAGAATGGGCCTACGCCGGCTTCTTCTTTGCCATGACGGGCGCCGTGATTTCGCACCTTGCCAGCGGCGACACGCTGCCGCAATTTGTTGCCTCGCTGGTTTTTGCCATCTTGACGGTGCTGTCTTGGTATTTGCGGCCGGCTGACCGCAAAATCCCTAGTCGGTTGGCTAGCTAGGACTTGCTCGCCCGCCTTGGGCAGGGGCACGGTGCAGCTTCCGGTGCGCGTTTTGCGTAGAGCCGCGGACCCAATGAGCTTCTCATCTTGCTAATTCCCGCGTTATGACTCTGAATGCATTGAAAGGGCTGCTTGCTGCTACGGCCGTTGCCGCACTGGCTAGCCCCGCGGCCTACGCTCAACCCAAAGTGGCCAACTACGCCTTTGGCAAGCCCGGCACAGCCAGCTACGAGCACCTGAGTTTCTGGGTGAAGGGCGGCAAGCCAACTGACATCTACTACGCCTTCGGCCCCGACCGCAAAGAGTACAAGCTGGCCTACGCCGGACAGGAATTGGTAAATGGCAAGCCCGCCTTCAAAGTGCAGTTTTCGAACAAACACATGCTCTACCTCCAGCCCAGCGGCACTGGCCTGAAAGTGGCCAGTACGAAGACCGATACGCCCAAAACCTACGCCTGGGAATACGAAGGACCCACAAACGGCATCGGCACGTTTTGCCAGCCCTGCGCCGCCGACGAGAAAGAGGCCATGCGCCTCCTACAGGCTGCCTACGTAAGGTAACCGGTTGATAGCATCAGGATTTTGGCTTCCTCCAAACAAGAGAAGGCCCGCTCTAAGCAAGTAGCTTGAGCGGGCCTTCTCTTGTTTGGAGGAAGCTTTTTTCTATACCTCAGCCAGCATTTCCCAACGGGTATTCAGTTGGACTAACTCCTTTTTCACTTGCTCAAATTTCACCGTGGCGTCCTTGAGCTGGGAGGCATTCTCGTAGATTTTGGGGTCAGCCAGCTGTTTTTCGTAGCCCGCCAACTCTTTTTCCAGCGTGTCGATTTTGGCTTCTACTTCTGCCAGTTCCTTGAGGGCTTTTTTCTGGTCGGGCGATGAAGCTTTGGCGGGTGTGGCTTCAGCTTTTTTCTCTTCCTTGGGTTGGGGCTTGGGGGCCGAGGGGCTGGGCAAGCCGGCTTTCTTGGCGGCCTTCTCCCGGTCTTCCTGCCACTGCTCGTACTCGTTGTAGGTGCCGGGGTATTCCTTGAGTTGGAAATCCTCGATAAACCAGATTTTGGTGGCCACGTTTTCCACGAAGTACCGGTCGTGACTGATGACGATGAACGTGCCTTCGTACTGCTCCAGGGCCTGAATCAGGATGTTCACCGACACCATGTCCAGGTGGTTGGTCGGTTCGTCAAGCAGCAGGAAGTTGGCTTCCGAAATCAGGGTTTTAGCCAGGGCCACGCGGCTTTTCTCGCCACCGCTCAGCACTTTGATTTTCTTGAAAACCTCCTCGCCTGTGAACAGGAAGGAACCTAGCACCGAGCGCAATTCCATGTCGTTGCGCTTCGAGCCGGCCTCGCTCATCTCCTGAAGTATCTCGTTGTCAAGCGTCAAGCTTTCCAGCTGGTGCTGGGCGTAGAACGACATAATCACGTTGTGGCCCAGCTGGTGCTTGCCTGCCGTGGGGGCCTCGGTGCCAGCCACCAGGCGCATGAGCGTGGACTTGCCCTTGCCGTTGGCGCCGATTAGCGCAATTTTGTCGCCGCGCTCAATGTGCACGTTCGTGTCGCGGAAGATGAGCTTCTGGTCGTATTTCTTGGTCACGTGCTCCATGCGGAGGATGTGGCGGCCGGGCTCCACCTTGAAGGTGAACTTCATGTTGATTTTGGCCGCGTCCTGGGCCACGTCCTCAATGCGCTCCAACTTGTCCAACGCCTTCACGCGGCTTTGGGCCTGCTTGGCCTTGCTGGCTTTGGCCTTGAAGCGCTCGATGAAGCGCTCGGCCTGCCGAATCTGGGCCTGCTGGTTCTCGAAAGCACCTTTCTGAATGAGGTTGCGCTCTTCTTTTTCTTCGAGGTAGTAGCTGTAGTTGCCAGCGTAGGGCACGAGTTTGCCGCCCAGCACTTCTACGGTGGTGTTGGTGGTGCGGTCCAGGAATTCGCGGTCGTGGCTCACGATGATGACGGCGCCTTCGTAGTCGGCCAGGTAGTTCTCAATCCACTTAATGGACGGCAAGTCCAAGTGGTTGGTGGGTTCGTCGAGCAGCAGGAGGGAGGGCTGCTGGAGCAGGATTTTGGCCAACATCACGCGCATGCGCCAGCCCCCCGAGAAGCTTTTTAGCGGCTTGGTCAGGTCTTCGGTCGAGAAGCCCAGGCCTTCGAGAATCTCCTCGGCGCGGGCCTGCATGGTGTAGCCGCCCAGCGCCTCAAACCGCTCCTGCATGGTGGCCAGCTTGTCGACCAAATCATCGGAATAATCGGTTTCGAACAGCACCAAGATGTCGTCAATCTTCTTCTGCAGCTCCAGCGCTTCCTCGAAGGCCTGCATGGCCACGTGCAGGATGCTTTCGTGCGTGTCGTAGCTCAGCAAATCCTGGTTGAGGAAGCCGAGGCTCACGTCTTTGGCCATCGAAATCGAGCCGCCGTCGGCCTTGTATTCGCCCACCAGCAAGCGCAGCAGCGTCGATTTGCCGGTGCCGTTGAGGCCAATGAGGCCAATTTTATCCTTGGGCTTGATGTGCAGACTCGCGTTGTCGTACAGCGTGCGGGAGCCAAAGTGGAAGTCGAGGTCGGAAATGGAAATCATCTGGTCGGAGGTATTCGGAGGCAAAGGTACGGCGCACGGTTGGGCCTAACGTCCAAAAACATCCGTAGCCACCTTACTTAACACCACTGACGGCCGAGAAATTGCAGAACCATGTTCATTATGGGCATCAGGAAAGCCCTGGTGAAATACCCCCGACCGGGCGTTTTTGCTCCCGTTCCAAATAAAGCAGCACCACGGACGCAGCACACGCCGCATTATCACCTCGCGAGCGTGCCGCTCTGCCGCCTGCCGCTCTTTCGGAGTTGCACTCCGAAAGAGCGACAAGGTGCAACTCCGAAAGAGCGGGAAGCTGGACGAAGGCGAAGGCAAAAGCAAAAGAAGCAGCTCTAGCAGCTTGTCCAAATTGGGTTTAGGCTGTCTCCTGGGCCGCCGCTTTCACGAGTCGCAGCTTGATGACGCCCAATTTATCCAAAGTCCAAATGACCGGATAGGAGGGGTCCAACTCCCATTTTTTCACCCCGAAGTTGACGCGGCTAGGCAGCTTGTGGTGGTTGTTCTGAAACAACTCGCCGCCGGTGAGGAAATCAAAAAACAGCGAGTTGCGGCTCTGGTCGTGGTTGTCGAAGTTCTGGTAGCCGTACTTGTGGCCCGCCCAGTTCACGATGGCGCCGTGCACGGCCCCCATGCTCAAGTGAATGGGCAGCAGCAGGTACTGCCACCACGCGGTGGCAAACTGGACGTAGAACAGCACGTACACCGCGCCCCAGCCCACCCGCGAATACCACTGGTTGCCGAAGTCTTCCAGCGCATTCCACACCGGGTAGTCGCCCTCGAAACGCTGGGCGGCCACCGACGTGCCTTTCACGCATTCCTGGTAGATGCTGCGGGTTTTCCACATCATGGTAAAGGCGTTGGCGCTGTTGTGGGGCGAGTGCGGGTCGTGGGGGGTGTCGGAGTAGGCGTGGTGCATGCGGTGCAGCAGCGCGTAGGCCCGCGGCGACATAAAACTGCTGCCCTGGGCGAAGTAGGTGAGCAGAAAAAACAGCCGCTCCGTCAGCGGCGCCATCGTGAACATGCGGTGGGCGGCGTACCGGTGCTGGAAAAACGTCTGCGTGAAGAGCGACAAATACCAGTGTGCAGCGAAAAAAACCAGAATAGTCATGGGCTTGGCGGTAGAGCGCCGCCGGCCTGGCAGCAGTACAAAAGGCCTAGTGGCTCAACAAGCGTTGGCGGGTCGCTATGGTTCAGCTGCCGGGCCGGGAAGGTACGCCCCAACCAGCCGGGCGGGCGGGCTGCCTTACTTGGGCAGGGGGGCTTCGTCCTTGCTTTCGCTGAGCTTTTGGGCCAGGGGCTGGGGCACGCCCACGTTGTGGAACAAGCCGCTCACAATGCCCTGGCGCCAGAGCGTGAACACCGAAAACCGGGGCTCACGCGTCGATTTCATGTCGCCGGTCACCACCTTGCCGCCCTTGCGCGGGTTCTCGTCGCGGATGACCACCACGTTCACTGCTTTCGACTTCAACCGGCTGAACAAGGTCTTTTTGACCTCTTCTTCCTTGTAGCCAAGCAGCGTCATTTGCAGCCCGGCGTACTCGGTGGTCATCGAGCCCGTCACCCCTTTGCGGTCGGCCTGCAAATCGAAGCGCAGGCTGCGCATGTCGCCGCTCTTGAACTTGACCAGCCGCGTGGGCACGGTCATGGCGTTGAGCATGGCAAACGGCCCCGGCCCAAAGGCTCCCCACACCCGGTGCCGCCCCAGCGGGTCGAGCAAGTACATGGACACCTGCGCGTCGAGCCGGCAGCGGTTTTGCAGGTAGGTGGTGGCGCGGCCGGTGAGGGGCGTGGCGGCGGTTTGGCGCCGGGGGTCGTTGCTTAGGTTATAGAAGCTGCCTGTGAAGCGGTTGATGCTCATCGTGCCCGGGATGGGCGTGAGCGGGCTGCGGTACCGCGAATACAGGTTGCCGTTGTTGATGTCGAGGCGGCGCACGTCCACGACGACGGGCAGCTTCCGCATTTCTTCGGGCGAGATTTTCGACCAGTGCGGGTTGATGGGCCCGCGGCCGTCGGAGGCAATGGTTACCACCAGATTTTGGCCTACCACCCGGGCGGCTCGCACGTCGGCCCGCCGCACCAAGCCGGCAAAATCGAGGCCGCTAAAGGCCAGCGAAGCCAGCTTGATGGTAATGGCCGGGACCTGGTAGCCCTTGCGCAGGTTCAGGCTCACGGCCGAATACTGGGGCGTGAGGGCCATCCGGTCGAACCGGAAGGTTTGGGCGTCGGTATCCAACTGCGCCCGCTGGCTGCTGGCCCGGTAATTCGGCGGGTCGAAGGGCGCGGTGATGAGCCCGGAATTGCCCTGCCAGGACCGCGCGTAGGCAATGCGGCGCGGCTCAAGGGCCGCCAGCGAGTCGATGCGAATGGCCCGGGCCGTCAGGTTCAGGTCGTTGATTTCGGGCGAGTGGCGCAAGCCGCCAATCTGAAAAAAAGTGTCGCGGATGCGCACTTCGGCCAGCTCCGTGCGCCGGGCCGCTACCGCCAGCAGTTTCCACACCGGGGGCGGCGGCTGGGCCGGCGGCGTGAACGTGAGCCTGGCCCCTGCCAGCAGCAAGGAAGCGGCCTTGAAGTGCTGCCGCTGCTGCATGGCCGCCGCATCGAAACCCGTGAGCGCCAGGCGCGGTAACGTGAGGTCGACCTTCACCGCACCCGCGGGCCCTTTTCCCGCAGCGGGTGGCCGAATGCGCACGTCGCGCAGCGCCAGCGTGCCGGCCTGGGTAGAAAGGCGCAAACTCTCCAGCGCCAGGGCGTGCGCGGCTACGGTGGCGGTACTGCGGCCCAGGGCCACGTCCCAGGATTTTGCAAAGAAAATGCGGCCCGCCTGCGGCTTCATCGTCGAATCGAGCTGCACGCCAGTGGCCTGCACGTTGATGCCGCGAATGACGGGCGCGGCGGCCATCCCATTCACCCGCGCGTAGCCCCCGCGTAGGGCTACATGTGCCAGGCTAAATTCCTGCAAATAGCTAGTGGAGGGTTTCTTAGCTTTTGCCGTGGCCGAGGGCAACGCCGCCGTGAGCTGCGGCCCGAGGACCAGCAAAGAGTCTGCCCGGAGGCGACGCTGCCGCAGCAGGACCGGCGCATCGAGCCCAGTGAGCCGGAGTTGCTGCAGCACCAAGTCAACCGCGGGCTCGGTGGGCCGGCGGGGGCCAACCGGACGCACCCGCACGGAATCCAGCCGCACCAGCCGGTTGGCGGTGGACAGATTCAACAGCCCAATTTTTACGGCGTGCCCTTCTGCTAGTCCCTGGCTGTGCCGAAGCTGCAAGTTCCAATCGGCGGCGTAGGCCAGGCGCTGCGTGTCGGCCGCCCCCGCGGGGCTGATGAGCAGGTCGCGCGCACTCAGGTTGGCTTGCCCGATGCTTGCGGCCTTGGGGCTAGTGGGGAGGTATAGGGCTTGGGTGTGCGTCAGCCCAACGTACCCAATTTGCAGGCCTTTCAGCCTCAAAGGGAGCTGCGCGTGCAAGGGCTGGCCGGCGTTTTTGGTCGGTTGCAGGGCCAACGCCAGCACCTCAATCCTGGCCGAATCGAGCACCACGCTGTCGATGGGGACCACGCCTTTGCGCAGCAGCGCCAGCAGGCCCACGCCGGTCACGTGCAGCTGGGCCACGTCGAGGCGAATGCGGGGCAGGGTGTCGGCCACTTGCGCCGCGGGCCGCAGGCGCACCTCCCGCAGCCTGATGGCCCGCTGCCACAGGCTGGTGCGCAGCTCGCCCACCTGCAGGCGGTACTGGCCGTGCGTTTGGGTGGTCACTTGCTTTTCCAGCGTGCGCCGCAGCCAGGGGTCGAGGAAGAGCCGCGCCGCCACGGCCACCAACAGCAGCAACCCCAGGGCGCCCGCCAGCCACCACACCCAGCGCTTGCGGGGCGAGCGGGCTTCTTGCTGCGGGGTTGGCACGGCGCCGGAGTCAACGGGTGGGGTTTCGAGCACGGAGCGAAGGCGAAGGCAAGGCTAGCGTAACGGAAAAATGCGCGGCCAAGGTTGGGCTTGAAGGAAGTAAGTCGATGGCAGCCGCAATTTTCCCGACCAATGAGTCGACAACAAGCACGCGGAGGCGCGGTTGTGTACGGCGGCGACCCCGGCCGGAGTTGCTACTTTTGGCCATGTCCTCTTCCGCCGTTCCCGACCCGCTGGGCGCCGCCGTGCTGGCCTCGTTCCGCCATAGCTTCACCACCTACAAAGCCCTGGCCGACCGCGCCCTGGCCCAGCTCACCGACGCCGAGTGGCTGCGCGTGCCCGCGCCGGGCAGCAACAGCGCCGCCGTCATTGTGCAGCATTTGGTGGGCAACCTGCGGTCCCGCTTCACCGATTTCCTGACCACCGACGGCGAAAAACCCACCCGCCAGCGCGACCGGGAGTTCGAGCAGCCCGCTTCGGTAGTCGAAATTCCGGCCTTGCGGCAAGACTGGGACGCGGCGTGGCGCATCCTGTTTCGGCTGCTGGCCGAGCTGCAGTCGGGGATTTGCTGCGCACCGTCACCATTCGGGGCGAGGCGCACACGGTGCTGGAGGCCCTGCAGCGGCAAGTGGCCCACTACGCCGGCCACGCCGGCCAATTGGTGCAGCTGGCCAAAATTATCCGGGGCGAGAAATTTCAGAGCCTGAGCATCCCGCTCGGCCAAAGCACCCAGTTCAACCAGCAAATGGTTGGCCGCGCCAACCCCGCGCCCACTTCTCCAGTTTAGCCGGTATATGTACGCCATCACCTCGCTGCTCAACCCCCGCAACGCCAACCGCATTACCCGCATTGTGAAGGGGCTGGAAACCCAGTTTGGCCTCGACGACGTGCAGGAAACGCCCGACCCGCACCTGACCTACCTGCTGCTGAGCACCCGCCGCCTCGCCGAGCTAAAGGATATGCTAGAAGAAGTGGCCCGTACCACGCCGCCCTTCTCGGCCTTCACCACGGGCCTGGGCGTGTTTCCCGGCGAAAACCCGGTCATCTACATCCCGGTGCTGCGCTCCAACGACCTGAACCAGCTGCACCAGCGCGTGCTCGACGTGACCGCACCGCTCTGCCGCGCCAGTCCCTACTACCAGCCCGACCGGTGGCTGCCCCACCTCTCGCTGGCCCTGCACGACACCACCCCCGACCTGCTGGGCCCCGTGCTGCGCCACCTCAACCACCAGACCTACAACCTGCGCCTGAACGTGAACAACCTGGCCATTCTCCGCAAGAAAGGCGACTTATTCGTCCGCGAAGAGGTATTTGAGCTCACGGGCAAACCGTGAAGACAACAGAGGCAAAAAGGCCGTCATCCTGAGCGCAGCGAAGGACCTTTTCACCCCAGACAGCATATAGTAGTCATTTTTGGCGCAGACGTGAGAAGGTCCTTCGCTGCGCTCAGGATGACGGCCTTTTTGCCTCTTTTACTTGACCTTTCCTCACACCACCGGCGGAATCTGGGTGCCGTTGTCCAGCGACTGCCACAGGTATTTGCACGCTAGCGTGCGGTAGGGGCGCCACGCTTCCGCAATCACCAGCATGCGCTTTTGCAGGGCCCGGCCGGTTTCTTCCAAGCCGTACAGCTTGCGCATGGCGTTCTGCACGCCCAGGTCGCCTTCGGAAAACACGTCGGGCTGGTCCAGGGCAAACATTTGCAGCATTTGGGCCGTCCATCGCCCCACGCCTCGGATGGCCGTGAGGTGCTGGGTAAACGCTTCTTCCGACAAGCTGGTGAGGTGCTCGTAGTCCAGCAGGCCCCGCTCGTTGTACTCGGCAATGGCCTTGAGGTAACCCGCCTTCTGGCGCGAGAGGCCCACGGCGCGCAGCTCGTCTTCGCTCATAGCCAGCACCTCGCGCGGCTCGGGGTAGCCTTCAGGCGGAAACAGGCTCTGAAAGCGCTTCCAGATGGCCGCCGCGGCTTTGGTTGAAATCTGCTGGCTCACAATGGCGCGCAGCAGGGCCAGGTACAAGTCTTCGTGGGGCCGCGGTGGGATGGCCCGACCCGCGGCAATAACACTGCCCAGGATGGGGTCGGCCGTGGTAAGGTGCTCGATGGCAGCTTGGTTGAGCATACGTTAGGTGAGGTAAGAAAAACGCGGTCGGTCCAACAGGTCGCTGGGGTCGACGGGCTGTAGAACGATGTCGAGCGGCTTGCCTTCCGGGGAGAGGCGCACGCCCGTGAGGTTGCCCCCAAACACGGCACCGGTGTCAATGTATAGGCTGTTGCTCTCTTTGTGAAAAGCGGGCTCGTGGTCTGCCATGGGCGTGTGGCCCACCACCTGCAATTTGCCCACGTTCATGAGCTCGCCGCGGGCCCAAAGCAGCCCCTCCGTAGAATCGGGTTCGAAAGCGTACGGTGAGTCGCTGATGCCGGCGTGGCTCACCAGTACGCGCTCGTTTTCCCAATACAGCGGCCGCTGTTCCAGCCACGGCAAGTGCTGCGCCAGCCGCTCAGGCGCCGCCTTGTACTGCTGCACGGTGCTGCGGCCGCCCCAGTGCAACCAACTCGGGTACGGCCCGGCCGGGCCCAGGTGCTTGAGCATGCCGTACTCGTGGTTGCCCATCAGGAAAGTGGTGGAGTCCGGATACTTCTCGTTAAGCTGCCGGGCCAGTTCCACCGTTTGCGGAATGCGCGCGCCACGGTCCACCAGGTCACCCACCTGAATGAGGCGTTCCGTGGCCGGGTCCCACCGCTTGAGTAACTGGGCAAACGTGTTGAAGCAGCCGTGCACGTCGCCAATAATAAAAAGATTCATGGCCAGAATAACGTGAAACGCGTGGGAATGGGTCGGCCCACAAAACGGTTACTTTTCGGCAGGAGTTGAGGGCACGGGCAGCCCCGGGGCCGGCTCGGCCGCCCGCACCACGCCCAGCCAGCGCACCAGCGGCCCAATGGTGAGGCCCTGCCCGATGATGGAAAACACGACCACGATGTAGGTAATACCCACCAGCAGCTCGCGGCCCAACGACGGCGGCAGGCTCAGGGCCAGCGCCACGGCCAGCCCACCGCGCAGCCCGCCCCACGTCAGCACCGCCACCCCGTGGTCGGAGGGCCGAAAGGAAGGAATGAGTCGCAAAAAAACCAGCGGCACCCACACCGAGGCCAGCCGCGCGGCCAGCACCACCACCACGGCCGCCAGGCCCGCCAGCACCGTGCGCCCCGGCAGGTGCAGCACCAGAACCTCCAGGCCCATCAGCACGAAGAGCAGCGCGTTCAGCACCTCGTCAATCAGCTCCCAAAATTTGTCCACGTAGTCCTGCGACTTATCCGACATGGCCCCGCCCCGGCGGCTGAAGTGGCCCACCAGCAGCCCGGCCATCACCATGGCCAGCGGGCCCGAGGTGTGCAGGTACGTGGCCAGGGCCGTGCCGCCGGCCACCACGGCCAGCGTCATCAGCACCTCCACCTGGTAGTTGTCGATGGTGCGCAGCAACCGCGCCGTGCCCAGGCCCAGCGCCGTGCCCAGGGCCAGGCCGCCCAGGGTTTCGCGGGCAAACACGCTCAGGGCGTGGCTCAACGTGACGTCTTCCGGACCCAGCAGCGCCACTTCCAGCGTCACCACAAACAGCACCACGCCCACCCCGTCGTTGAACAGCGACTCGCCCACAATCTTTGTTTCCAACGACTTGGAGATGTTGGCTTTGGTGAGAATGCTGAGCACCGCCACCGGGTCGGTGGGCGAAATCAACGCCCCAAACAGCAGGCAATGAATGAAGGGCGTGGGCAGCCCCAGCAGCGGCAGCAGCCCGTACATGGCCCCCGCCACCAGCCCCGTGCTGATGGGCGTGCCCACCAGCGCCAGCATGCCCACCGGCCAACGCAATTTGCCCAGCCGCCGCGCATCCACGTGAATGGCGCCCGCAAAGAGCAAAAAGCCCAGCATCACCTGCATCACAATGGTGCTGAAATCGAGCCGCTTCACCAGCTGCGCCAAGTCGAGAACGGGTCGCACGTCGAGCGCGGCAAATCCCACCAGCAGCAGCGACGCCAGCAGTCCCAGCACCATCAGCCCAATGGCTGGCGGCATGCGCAGGAAGCGGTGGTTGACGTAAGCAAACGCAGCGGCCGTTACCAGAAGCAGCGCCAAGGCATTGTAAATTTCCATAAAGCCAAGGCAGAAGTGTGGGAAATGGCGGGGGTGTCATTGCGAGCGGAGCGAAGCAATCCGTTCTCGCTCAGTGACTAATTCAATGAAGTGACACGTCTCAGTGCTGTGCCGGAATTCCGTGTTTAAAACAGCATGTCACAACCTTAAGCCGTTTGCAGGGAGGGAGAGAAAGGATTGCTTCGCTGCGCTCGCAATGACACAGGTTGCCTCACCGGTTCACCAGTTCCCCCACCGCTTGCAGCGCTTCTTCCACGCGGGCCAGGCCCGCGTCGTCCACCTCGAGGTGCGTCACGAAGCGCACCCACTGCGGCCCGAAGCTGCTGGCCCGAATGCCCTGCTGCTGTAGCCCCGCCAGGAACTCGGCCGCCGGCTGACTGTCGTGCAGCCGGAAAATGACGAGGTTGGTTTCCGGGTTCAGCACCTCGGCCACGTAAGGCTGCTGGCGGAGCGTTTCGGCCAGCTGGGCGGCGCGGCGGTGGTCGTCGGCCAGCCGCGCCACGTTGTTTTCCAAGGCGTACAGGCCAGCCGCGGCAATGTAGCCCGCCTGGCGCATGCCGCCCCCCATCACCTTGCGGATGCGCTTGCACTTCTTGATGAACGCCGCCGACCCCAGCAGCACCGACCCCACCGGCGCGCCCAGGCCCTTGGACAAGCACACCGAAATGGAGTCGAACAGCTGGCCGTAGTCCTCGCTGCGCTGCCCGGTGGCCACCAGCGCATTAAAAATGCGGGCCCCATCCAGGTGGCGGGCCAGGCCGTGCCGCTGGGCCACCTCGCTGATGGCGGCCATGTCGTCCCAGCTGTAGCAGCTGCCGCCGCCGCGGTTGTGCGTGTTTTCCAGGCACACCAGGCGCGTGGTGGGATAGTGCAGGTTTTCGGGCCGGATGGCGGCTTCGACCTGCGCCGCGGTCAGGCGGCCCCGGTTGCCGACCAATAGCGCCACCGAGGCGCTGGAGTGAAAGGCAATGCCGCCCACTTCCCACAGGTACACGTGGGCCGTTTGCTCGCAAATGACTTCGCTCAGGGGCTCGGTATGGGCTTTGATGGCAATTTGGTTGGTCATGGTGCCCGAGGGGCAAAACAGGCCGGCTTCGAGGCCGAAGCGGGCGGCGGCGGTTTCCTCCAGGCGGCGCACGGTGGGGTCCTCGTCGTACACGTCGTCGCCCACGCTGGCCGCAAACATGGCCTCCAGCATGGCCGGGGTGGGGCGCGTCACGGTATCGGAGCGAAGGTCGACTATGGGCAGGGCCGAAACATCGGCTGCTGAGGAAGCAGGAGCGGGAAAGGTGCTATAAGACATAAAGTAGGCGGTAGGCGTGGAAACGAAGGTAGACCTTGGGCGCGGCTGGGCGGGCTTCAAGGCAGCCGTAATCGCAAAATTAGCTTCCGAGGTGGGCTCAGGTACGGCCGAGGCAAAGACACAGTTATTCAGCAAAATGCCTCATGGGCTTGCACTTTCAAAATGAAACCGCTACTTTTGCCCTCCGTTTCGTAAGCTTAGTCTTTAACCATCCCGGCACCATGTCCGTTACCCGCCTCAAGCGTAAGCACCGCAAGAACATTGCCCGTGCTAACAACAAGCAGCACATCATCAAAGAATTGCTCCGCACGCCCGTCCTGAAAAACGTGGACATCGAGGAGCTCAAGTCGCGCTTCACCACCACGAGTGGCGTTGCCGGGGCGGTAGAAACCGTGAAGCAGACGGCCAGCAAAGCCGCCGACAAAGTAAAAGAAGTGGTGGCCGACGCCGTTGAGGCCGTGAAGGAAGCCGTAGCTCCCGCCACCGCCGAAACCGCCACCCCCGAAGCCGCTACCACCGACGAAACTGCTGCTAATGCCGAAGCTTTCGACGACGCCGAGGCCGTAACCAAGCCCGTGAACGAAGACGGCCAGGAAGGCGAGCACCCCAAGCCCGAAATCGCGCTGTAAAGCCAACCGTCATTGCGAGGGCGCAGCCCGCGGCAATCCGTCCTGTTCTCAGAGACCAACTTATTTAGAATGTGACAAGCCCCGTTTCCTGCCACGCAGGAAACGGGGCTTGTTGTGTTTTAGGTAGCAAGGTTAAAAGCAGAATAGTCTGGTCGAGCGCAGGCGCTTCGGCCGGATGTAGCGCGGACTCTGTAGTCCGCGTCCCCCGACGGACACTCGAACGATTGGGTAACGGCGCGGGGACGCGGACTACAGAGTCCGCGCTACATCCGGCTGGCCTCGCCTGCGCTCGGCCGGACTCTTGTGGCAATCGGTTTCCCTCAACCGGCCCGCTTGCCCAACTCCACGGCTTGCAGCTCCACCACTTTGCCGGCGGCTATGCCAAACTTGAGCAAGGTGCGCACCTGGTGGAACCCGTGCCGCCCGGCCGCGCCCGGATTCAGGTGCAGCAAGCCCAGCTTGGGGTCGGGCATGACCCGCAAAATGTGCGAGTGCCCGGTGATGAACAGCCCCGGCCGGGCTGCCGCCAACAGCGGCCGGGCGGCGGGGGCGTAGTGCCCCGGGTAGCCGCCAATGTGCGTTATCAGCACGCGCAGGCCCTCAACTTCAAAATCTTGCACCAGCGGCTGAGTGCGGCGCACGTCCGTGCCGTCGATATTGCCGTACACGCCCCGAAAGCACGGCGCTAAAGCCTGTAATTCGTCAACCACGCGGGAATCGCCGAAATCGCCGGCGTGCCACACCTCGTCACAGCCGCGCAAATGATGCGCGATTCGCTCGTCGAGGTAGCCGTGGGTGTCGGAAAGCAAGCCAATGCGCTTCATGCCGCAAAGATGCAGCCGGTCGGCAAATCGGGCCGTTCCCTTATCTTGCAGGCGCGGCCTGGGCTTTTATTACTTCCTATTTCAGACCCTGGCATCAGCCGTTGCCCGTCATCATCATCTCAATTCGCCACTCCCGATGAATATTTTCATCAACGACATTCCGCTGGTCATCAAAAAACTCAGCGAAAAAGTATACAAGCACAAGTTCGACCTGATTCTCAGCCCCGATGATGAGTTCACGTCGAAAGACTTGGTGGGCGATGTGCTGGTGCGCGACGCCGGCCCGCTGTTCCTCGACCGGCTGCTGCGCCTAATGGAGGTGAAGAAGCTAAAGAAGCTAAAGTCGCTGACCATGCTGGTCAAAAAGAAAAAGCACCTCATCCTGCACCTCAAAGACCAGTTCAAAATCGCCAAAGCCGGCGGCGGACTGGTGGTGAAAGGCGACCAGGTGCTGATGATTTACCGTTTAGGTAAATGGGATTTACCGAAGGGTAAATTGAAGAGCGACGAGGACACCGCAGCCGGTGCCCTGCGCGAAGTGGAAGAGGAAACCAACATCAAGTTGGAACTGGGCGAAAAGCTGCCCAGCACTTGGCACAGCTACGCCTACAAGGGCAATAAGATGCTGAAGAAGACCAACTGGTACTTAATGAAGTGCCTGGACGACAGTTTGATGAAGCCTCAGACCGAAGAATACATCGAAGAGGTGCGCTGGATGTCGCCGCAGGAGGCACTGACGAAATTGGAGGAGTCCTACGAGTCTATTGCCTTGGTGGTGCGGCACTACCTGAACAACATGGCGGGCAAGGCAGCCAAGGCCGTGCCCGCGACCGGAAAATAGCAGTATATTGCGGTCTATGCGGCCGTTTCTACTGGTGTTTTTCATGCTGGCAGGGGGCGTGCTGGGCGCTTGCACGCGCACCCACGAAACCCTGACCGACCCTCTCGTTCCGACGGTGAGCAAGGTGGCTGCGCGCAAAGCAGTGCCGAGCACCGATGTGCCCAATCTGCTGGGCCTGACCATCGACGAGGTCAGCCAGCGCGTGGGACCGCGCCTTCCCGTGCCCCCTGACTTTACGGACCCCGTAATCTTGCCGCAAGCCCGCCGGCTTGGAATGCTGGATTCCACAGCCCTCTTCCGGACGCCGGGGGTGAGCATGGTTGCGTCGTACGACCATCAGTCGCGCGAGGTGCACGACTTGCTCCTTCTGGGCGATAATGAGAACGAGCTGATGAAGCGGGCACAACTGCGGTTGGGCGCCGAGGCTTACTTGGTGTTGCCCGTTTTTGAGGCCCGGCAGCCCAACCAATTGATGGGCCTGCGGGTGCTGGCCACTGCGCCCAACCAGTAAAAAGCAATTCGGCCCTTTACCGGGCCGGCGGGGGAAGCGGGAAGGGCACCAGGGCATCCACGTTGCCCCCAAAGCGGTGAATGTCCCGAATGATGGTGCTGCTGACGGCACTCAGGGCCGGGGAAGTGAGCAAAAAGACGGTTTCCAGGTCGACGTTGACCAGTTGGTTGCCGTAGGCAATGGGCTTTTCGTATTCAAAGTCCGGACTGGTGCGCAGGCCCCGCAATAGGTAGGACGCCCCAACTTCTCGGGCAAATTCGGCGGTGAGGCCCTTGAACGTGCGGACCGATACACGGGGCTCGTCTTCAAACAACCCGGCAATGAGTGCCACCATCTGCTCGACCGGCAGGTAGCGCTGTTTGCTGCTGTTGGTGCCAATGGCCACCACTACCTCGTCGAATAATTTCACCCCCCGCCAGACTATGTCGAGATGCCCGTTGGTGAAAGGGTCGAAGGAACCGGGAAAAAGGGCAATGCGGGGCATGTGACGAAGATGAGTTGAAAGTGCGCTAGAAAAATGCCTGTTGCAACAGGAGGCTCAGCACAACGGGCACTCAGTTAAAAGCCGTTTGGGTCACCGATGTTCGCCAAAACGAGTACCCCGAAATTTCATTTCGGGGTACTCGTTTTGGCGAACCCAAACCGCTTTTTAGACATAGTGCAGGCTGAACAAGTCGAAGTATCGGTACTCAAACACGTCGTTTAGGCGGTAGCTGTATTGCACGTCGCCAGGCCGGTTGCCGAAGCGCACATGGCGCACGTAAGTGCGCAGCAGGCTGAAAATGGCCGAATCAGGCGTCAATTCTCCCCACACGGTCAGTTCGTCCTGGTCGGGGTCGAGCCCCAACTCCTGCATCACCAGGATGGTGTAGTACAGCACGTCCTCTGCCGTGGTGCAGGGAAACACGTTGCAGTATTCGAGGTGCTGGCCCCACACCACGAGCGTGAGCTCCTGCTGGCCGGGGTTGATGTACAGCCGCCGCGGGGCAGCCGCCCCACGCTGGTGCACAATGCCGGCCAGGAACGCGCTGGTGTGGTGCAGCAGGCGGCCCGAGGCGCCGTGCACCGAGGCCAACCAGTCGGCCAACGCCGCCTCGGCCGCGAACACGTTCACCAGTTCCTGGGCGGGGTGGGTGGTGTGGCGCACCGTTTCGGTGGGGGCGGGGGTGTGGTGCAGGCGCAAGGCCGCGGCTTCGTCGCCGGGCCGGAACAGCGGGGCGGGCAGCAGCGTGAAGGCGCGGCCCGTCACGGCCAGCCGCACGGCGTTCCAGCCGCGCTGGCCCAGAAAATCGTGCTGCGCAGCGAGCGCCGGCACGCTGCCGGCGGTCAGGGCGTAGTCTTCGACCGCCACAAACTTGCGCCGCTCCACGTCGGCCACCGCCACGTGCAGCCGCGCGGGGCCCGCCAGCAGGTACAGGTTGTAGGCGGCGGGGTTGGTGGCGTCAAAGGTCTCGTCGCGCAAGCGCAAGTGGACTGACGGCCCGGCCGTGAGCGTGGAGGAAGCAGGAACAGCGGAAGCAGGCACGAATCGAAGCTAAACAGGCCCAATGGCCGGGGCTAAAGATAACGCTTTGCTTTTCGAGGAATGAAAAGGTGGCCGAGAGAGTGCGCTCCCGGCTTCGGAATTCCCTAAGCCGCGAAGTTGATTTGCGGCACAAATACGTCGTCGGGGCTCAGCACCATGCGTAGTATGGGGTGCACCTCGGCCGGAGCTTTCTGCAGTAGCTGCCGCGGGGTCAGCCAAGCCAGCTCGGTGAGCAGTTGCCGGTCGGGGGCGTGTTCGGGGTCGTGGCCCAACTGGGGCAGGGCGTCCTCGTCGGCCAGTACTTCGAAGAATAGCTCCAGGGCCTGGAGCTCGCCGGTGCTGAATTCGTGGATGTGCAAAAAGCGCCCTACGCGCACGCGCAGGCCGGTTTCTTCCCAAAACTCCCGCACCAAAGCCGTCCGGATGCTCTCGCCAAACTGCCACCCGCCGCCGGGCGGCGACCAAAAAGGGGCTCCCTCGGGCAACAGGCCGCGGTGCGCCGCCAGGAGCATGGCCCCGTCGCGCAAGAGCAGCCCGCCTACCCGCACCCGCACCTTGCCGGAATACGCCTGCAGCAAGGCCTCGTTGGAATGTTTATCACTGTCAATCATGAGTTGGCGTTAGAAACCAAGAACCAGGGCCCGAGTGGAAAATCAAGCATTGGGTGTACGGCTAACGCTCGGCTACCGACATTGTTTGGGGGCTGGGCGAAAAAATACAGCGCACGTTGGGCGGCGCTACTGTTGAGCTATGTTGCGCCGCCGAGCGCGCCAACGCCGCAGCCGGCTCAGGATGAACACCACCAGGCCCAGCACGAGCCCGGCCGCAACCAGTGGCAAGAGCAATGTGAGCGCCACGCCGCCCACGGCCATGGTGTTCTCCACGGTGGCCAGCACGGGGTTGCCGAGGCCGCCGGTCGCGGCCGTGGAGGCGCCGCGCAGCAGGGCCGTACCGGTTTGCACCAAGCCGGCGGTGCCGCCGCCCACCAGGATGCCTAGCGTCCAGCGCAGGGTGGGGTCGAGATGGGGGAGGGCCGAGGTCATCAGAATAGTGCCGGCCACGAAGGAGGCCGGCGTGGTGAGCGAGTCGAGCACGTGGTCGACCAGCGGGATGTAGTAGCCCGCAATTTCCACGAGGGTGGCCGTGCCCAGGGTGAGCAAAGCCGCCCAGGTGCCCAGCCAGGCAAAGCCCGGCGCGGGGGTGAGGTAGCCGAAATGGTAGGCCAGGCTGGCCGCTAGCAGCGGCACAAATATTCGGAACCCGCTGCACGCCGCTAGTCCTAAACCCAGGGCGCCCGCCACGAGAAGCTGCATTGTTGGCAATTGTTCCATGGGGCTTGAAGAGAAATGCTGGCGCGGCGAAGTGGCCCGGCTACCTGGCCAGTACCTTTGGCCCATCAACGCGAAATAGCGGCCAGGCCTTCCAAAACAACGGATTTAAGCACTAATAAGTCTTAGGTCAGCGCTCATGGTAATAAGAAGTACAAACCATTAAATGCAGCGCAAGCCCCTTCGCATCTTTTCAAGCAAACATATACATTTCCCGTGTCTTACCCTGCTCCAGACCCCACAAATTCAGCGCCTTCGCTCGAGCCCGACGACCTCGAAGCCCACATCCGCCGCAAGCTTACCCGCCAGCGCTTCATGCACCTCGTGGGCGCCGATTTGACGGTAATCACCCCGGGCCGCGTGGAAGCCGAGTTGACCATGGGCGAGCAGCACCAGCAGCAGCGCGGCTTTGCACACGGCGGCCTCATCGCCACCATGGCCGACTTGGTGGCCGGTTTTGCGGGCGTTACCCTCATGCCGGATGACCACGGCTTGGTTACGTCCGACCTGAAAATATCTTATCTGCATCCGGGCGTGGGGCAGAAATTAAAAGCCATCGGTTGGGTGTTAAAGGCTGGGCGCCGCCTTCAATTCTGCGAAGCCGAAGTGTGGTGCGACGACCTGCTCATTGCCAAGGCCTCGGCCACCATGGTGGTAATTGAGCCCTCCTAAGCTTCAGCCTCTTTCAGTTTCATGAACCGTTTTAAAAATCAAAGGCTTTTGTTTATCGGGCTGTTTCTTGGGACGGCTTGCCAACCAAGTGAACGCACCCCAACGGTTTCCCAACCGCTTGCCAGACATTCTGGCAACACAAACACGCCGCATCCAGCGGTTCATGCCGATGGTGTTCTGCCAAATAAAACAGAAGCACAAACGGCGAGCTTAGAAAAAAGTCTTGCTTTAACTCCTGCGCCTCAGCAGTGGAAAATGCTGGATTCGTTGGCATGTTTGGCCGATGGAGCCGGCTCCGAAGCAATAAGTCTGTCGGCGGTGAATCTATGGACTGTTCAGCTTCAGTCGCTTACTGCGTATCTCATGCGGCATCCCAAGAGTTGTTTACGGCGGAGCTTGGTTTGGGGAATGAGCGAGAACCTGACGGTGTTTGTGGGAGAAGCGAGAGCCGCGGCTTTGATTTCATTGAAAAAGGAAACCAGCCAGCGTGCCTCCAAAGACGGCCTTACCCCGGCTGAGCAGCAATACTGCAAAATGATACTGGCCGATGTGAAGCCAGAACTATTCGATTAAACTACATGCTCTCTATCCGCACGCCTTCCGTTCGCGACTACTTTCCCTACGAACCCACGGAAGACCAGTCTTTGCTGTTCACGCAGCTCGATGCTTTCCTAAAAGACCAGCTACCGGGGCGCAAGGTGTTTGTGCTGCGCGGCTACGCCGGCACCGGCAAAACCACGGTGGTCAGCGCCTTGGTGCAGTGGCTGCACAAGCTGCAGCGCAAGTACACCCTGATGGCGCCCACCGGCCGCGCCGCCAAGGTGATGGCGGGCTACGCCGGCGTGCCGGCCAGCACCATCCACAAGAAGATTTACCGCCAAACCTCGGGCTCGCCCAGCGAGCGGCTCAACTTCCAGCGCCAGCCCAACCGCGTGGAGCAAACGCTCTACATCGTGGACGAAGCTTCCATGATTTCGGACGAAAAGGCGTTTGGAGAAAACGGCTTGCTGGACGATTTGATGGGCTTTGTGTTTGAGAAAACCAGCAACAAGCTGCTGCTCATCGGCGACACGGCGCAGCTGCCGCCGGTGGGCCAGCTCCTGAGTCCGGCCCTCGACCCCGAGCTGCTGGCCCACCGCTTCCGGGCCCACGTCGACCACGTGGAGCTGCGCCAGGTGATGCGCCAGGCCCAGGAATCGGGCATTTTGGTGAACGCCACCGAATTGCGCGAAGAGCTTCGCGAAGAAGAGCCCAACATTCAGCTGCACACCAAGGGCTTTCGGGACATTTTTAAGATGGGCGGCGACAAGCTGGAGGACGGCCTGCGCTGGGCCTACCGCCAGTACGGCCACGAAAACACCACCATCATTTGCCGCTCCAACCGCAACGCCAACCAGTACAACCAGCTCATTAGGCGGGCGCTGTTCGACGCGGAGGAGGAGATAGAAGGCGGCGACTACCTCATGGTGGTGCGCAACAACTACTTCTGGCTGCCCAAGGAGTCCGAAATCGGGTTTCTGGCCAACGGCGACTTCCTGGAAATCAGAAAAGTCATTCGGCGCGAGGAGATGTACGGCTTTCACTTCGCCCAGGCCCTGGTGCGGCTCGTGGACTACCCCGACGAGCCCGAAATTGAAGTAAAGCTGCTGCTCGATACCCTGCACACCGAAAGCCCGGCCCTGCCTTCCGACCGCAACAACGCCCTGTACATGGCCGTGAGCGAGGATTACGCCCACCTCAAAACCAAGGCCGAGCGCTACAAGGAAATGCGCAAGGACCCCTACCTCAACGCCCTGCAAATCAAGTTTGCCTACGCCCTGACCTGCCACAAGGCCCAGGGCGGGCAGTGGCAGGCCGTGTTCGTGGACCACGGCTTTTTGAAACCCGACGAGCCGTTGGCGGGCGAGTTTGCCCGCTGGCTCTACACGGCCATCACGCGCGCTTCGGAGCGGCTGTTTTTGCTGAATTTCCAGCAGAAGCTCATCAGCGACGCTCCGGACCCGGAATAAACCAGTGACATAACGGCTCGCAGCTTGTTGAAATAGTTGAGGTCGAGCGAATTTAAACTCCGGGTTTTGGGTTGGAGAGGCTTCACGGTTTCTTCAGGGGCGGGCGCTTAGTTTGGTCATAAATTTGCTGACCTGGCTGAAACCAGTAAATTTGTTAAACGGCACTCTCTCAAATTCTCTTACGTTTCCTCATCCATGAAAAAAACCTTGCTCCTCGCCTTGAGCCTGATGGCCGCCGCCTACACCGCGCAGGCCCAGGCCACGCAAACTCCCGCCAAAGCCGGCCCGGTGGCTGGCCCGGCCATCACCTTCGAAGAGTCGAAATTTGACTTTGGCTCGGTGGCTCAAGGCGGCGTGGTTGACCACACCTTCAAGTTCAAGAACACGGGCACGGCTCCCCTGGTCATTTCCAACATTGGCGTGAGCTGCGGCTGCACCACCCCCGAGTGGACCAAGACGCCCATTCTGCCCGGCAAAACCGGCTCTATCACGGCGCACTTCAACTCGGCTGGCAAAATCGGTATGCAGAACAAGGTGCTGACCATCGAGTCGAACGCCGCCGCTGGCAGCACCACCGTTTCGCTGGTGGGCGAGGTAAAAGACGCTTCGGCCTCGGCCAACGCCGCCCCGACCATGAAAGTGGAAACCGCTACGGCTTCGGCCAGCACCACCGCTGCCACCGACACCAAAAAGGTGAAAGACAAGAGCAACGGCACCAAAATGAAAGCCAAGGTGAAGTAAGTCTTCGCCTAGTATAAGCAAAAAGACCCGCTGCAATTGCGCAGCGGGTCTTTTTTTGTGCGTTCTGCAAGATGGCCTGGGCAGAAACCCGCGGCTGCCTGGCGGCTAGCCGATGGCTGCTACAGCTCCCGGACGGCCAGCAGCAGGCTAATCCAGCCGGCGATGAGCAGCAGGCCGCCGATGGGCGCCACCGCGCCCAGCTTGGTAATGCCCGTGAAGCACAGCGCGTACAACGACCCACTAAACACCACAATGCCCCCAATCCAGAGCCAAGCCGTGGTGCCCAGCGCGCGCAGCTCGGGCCGGGCCGTCCACAGCGCCCCGATGACGAGCAGCGCCAATACGTGGTAGAACTGGTAGCGCACGGCGGTTTCAAAAGTGTCGAAGCGGCCGGATTTGGTGAGCATGTCGCGCAGGCCGTGGGCCCCGAAGGCCCCAATGGCCACCCCAAGGCCACCCAGTAGCGAGGCAAGTTGAAGAAGAAGTCGAGCAGTCATAACGTGAGGAGCAACTGTGCTGTGGTAATGCTGCCCCAAAGGTAGCCCCGGAGTCCGGCTCAGATTTGGCGCTTGAGGCGCACAGTGGCGCTGCGCAGGCTGCCGTCGTTTTTGCGCAGCACCATGAATAGCACGCGGCCATCCTCGGAATGCAGCAGGCGGTCGAGTTGCGTGAGGGTGAAGACGCTGACGGGCAAGAAATTGATGGTCAGCAGCTCTTCGTCGGGCACCAGCCCGGCTTCCGACGCGGGCGAGTTGGGCATGACCCGCAAGATTAGGTAGCGCCGGTAGTCGGGCCCGGCGGCCAGCAGCTCAATGCCGCACATGTCGTGTTCGAACGGGTCGCGAAAACGCGTGTTGGGCCGCATCAGCAAGCGCTGATGGGGGTAGTCAATCACCAGCGAAAACCGTTTGAGCAGCTCATACCCCACGTTGCCGTTGCGGGGCACGTCCACCCGGCTGTGCACGTCGTCGGCGTTGGGGAAGGAGGTGAGCACGGAGCGCAAGCTGTACCGGCCCAGCTTCATGGTGGTGACCCGGCCCAGAAAGCCTTTGACCGTGCCCGTGAGGCCCCGCCCCAGGTCGGTGGGCAGCTGCTTGGGCGGGGGCACCAGGCGGGGGTCCGAATCGAGCTCCAGCGAAAGCGCGTGGCTGGCGCCGGTGTCCAACACCAGCTTCAACGGCAGCTCCAGGGTGTCGGATAGCCGTATCTGGGCCGTGACGTACGCCTTGTTGTTTTGCAACGACAGCGGGACACTGGACCATTGCCTTCCCGTTGGGGCGCGGTAAGAGGCCGCGTCGTGGAGCGTCATTACGTCGAGGTCGGGGCGGAGCGTTACCACAAAACTGCGGAAAATCTCGGAGCCCAAAATGCCATATATCGGAACCCCCACGTAGCCCGAGAGGTCCAGCACGTCTTCCGACAACACCAACCAGGACATGTGCGGGGCCACCACCCCGGGCATGTCTACCCGCACGCTATCGGTTTGGTAAGCCAGCAGCCCGGTGTCGGTGCCACCCGCGCCAACGACGCGAAATTGCTGGCCGTGGCGCAGAACCAAAGAGTCGGCCAGCGCCGAGGAAGTAATGATGGACGTGCTAACGCCCGTGTCCAACAAGAAGTTAAAAGGCCCATAGCCGTTTAGCTTGACGCCGACCACCACCAGGTTGCGCTGCAGCTGAATGGGAACCCGGGCTTTCTTGTGGCGGGATTCCGCAAACCGAAACGGCGTGCTCGTCCCATCCGGCTGGGCGTACGCACGCTGGCCTCCTCCCAGGCAAAAGCACAGGGAAACCAGCAAACATGCAATACGCAAAGCGAACATGGGTGGGAGGGGCTAGCAACCGGTAAATTAAGCGAATATGTCGCTCCTTTTCCTACGGTGTTCGCCTATGCTGGCAGTTCCCACGTCCCGGCCGGGTGGTAATGCAGCGCACCCGCTTCGATGCGCAGCGGCGCGGCCACGTTGTTGTGGTAGAGTTGGCCCGTGCCCAGCCCCTGCGCGAAGCCTTGCACGTCGTATTCGCCCGTGAGCTGGGCCACGGCGCTGAGCCCAACGTTGGATTCGAGGGCTGAGGTAATCCACCAGCCCATGCCACGGGCTTCGGCCAGCGCTATCCAGTGGCGGGTGGCGGCGTGGCCCCCCAGCAGCGTGGGCTTGAGCACCACGTAGCCGGGGCGCACTTCGTCGAGCAGGGCCGCCCGCCGGGCCGGGTCGCCGACGCCAATCAGTTCTTCGTCGAGGGCAATGGGAACGGGGGAGGAGCGGCACAATTCGGCCATGTGTGCCCATTGGCCCGCCGCAAGGGGCTGCTCGATGGAGTGAATGTCGAACGCCGCCAATTCGGCCAGCCGGGCCGGGGCGTCAGCGGGAGCAAAGGCGCCGTTGGCGTCTACCCGCAGCACCAGTTGCTCGGGGCCGGCCACGTCCCTGATTTCGGCCAGCAGGGCCAGTTCGGTGGCAAAGTCCAGGCTGCCGATTTTCAGTTTCAGGCAGCGGTAGCCGGCGGCCAGCTTGTCCTGGATTTGGGTGCGCATGAAGGCCGCGTCGCCCATCCACACCAACCCGTTGATGGGCAGCCCGGCCTGCCCCTGGCTGAAGGCGTTGGCGTAGAGCTGGCGCCGCCCGCCCCGAGCCAAGTCCAGCAGGGCCGTTTCCAGGGCAAAGACCAGCGCGGGGTATTCCAAACCCACAAATGCCGGCGCATCGGCCGCCGTGAAGGTGGCAAATGCGCCGGCATTGAACCGCTCACAGAGGCGGGCCACGGCGGTAGGAAAACCGGGGCCGTAGTCGGGGCTGAGGCCGGCCAATGGCGCGGCTTCGCCCAAACCCACGGTGGCGGGGGCCGCATCGTCGGCGAGGTGCAGGTACCAGGCCGTGTGTTCGGCGAGGTCACCCCGCGAAGTGCGGGCCGGAAAGTTGAAGCGCAAGGTGCGCTGCGAAAAGCTGAGACGAAGCATGGCGCAAAGATGCGCGGCCGCGTCTGTTCGGAAGCCGTTTGGTTTGAGCTTTCGGAACGAGTACCCCGAAATGAAATTTTGGGTACTCGTTCCGAAAGCTCAAACGGTTTTCTTAACCTTTGCTTACTTGTTCGCGGTGGCAGCCGTCTTGCCACGGCGGCTCACCAAGCCGCCTTTGCGGCCGGCGTCGCGGGCTTCTTCGGCGGAGAAACGGTGGCCGCGGCCACTGGCGTGCGAGGCCTTGCCGCCCTCGCTGGCGATGCGGCGCTGGGTTTCGGGGCTCATGGCAGCAAAGCCGCGACGGCTTTTGGTGCCCACGCGGTTGGCAGGGCGGGTAGAGCCTTTGCTGGCTGCGGCGGCGGAGGTGGGGTTCGAAGTTGTCATAGGAGTATGGAAAGAAGTTTTAGTGTGTTGCAATGATACGTGTTGGTGTCTATAAACCTACTCATTGACACGTATTTAGTTGGTTTTGGGCCCCAAAATCACCATAAATACCGCTTTTTACGGAAGAGCTTCTACGTACTTCCTGAAAGCTCCTGCGTGTTTATAGGTGGCACCTGCGGGATTACCGGAGGGCGCCTATTTTCGGCCCGCCGCAACCTGCGGCCTGCTAAGGCGGTTAGTGAAAAAGCTGCTCTTTTCAATCCTCGTTTATGCCTCAGGTCCATTCTTCTCCCGCCCCTGCTACCAAGGCGCACTCCTGGCTGTTCCGCTACCAGCAAGTGCGGGCGCAAAGCCAGGCGCTGTGCGCGCCGCTGCTGCCCGAAGACACCGTGGTGCAGCCCATGCTGGACGTGAGCCCGCCCAAGTGGCACCTGGCCCACACCACCTGGTTTTGGGAAACCTTCCTCCTGAAAGAGTACGCCCCCGGCTATCACCTGTTCCACCCGGAGTATGCGTTTCTGTTCAATTCCTACTACAACTCCCTCGGCTCGCGCGTGAACCGCGCCGACCGGGGCACGCTGTCGCGGCCGCCGCTGGCCGACGTGCTGGCCTATCGCACCCACGTCGACGAAGCCATGGCCCTCTTGCTGGCTTCGGACAAGCTGCTGCCGCCTGCTTTTTTCGAGCTGCTGGACCTGGGGCTGCACCACGAGCAGCAACACCAGGAGCTGCTGGCCACCGACATCAAATACATTTTGAGCACCAGCCCGCTAGCCCCCGAATACCGGCCGGCCGCCGAACTGCCCGCGCCGACCACGGAGGTGGCCCCGGCCGCGTGGCTGGCGGTGCCGGGCGGCATTCAGCCCATCGGCTTTCAGGAAGAAGGGTTTTGTTTCGACAACGAGCTGCCCGTGCACGAGGTGCTGCTGGCGCCTTTTGAGCTGCAAAACCGCCTGGTAACCAACGCCGAATACGAGGCCTTCATCGCGGCGGGCGGCTACCGCGACTTCCGCCACTGGATGGGCGAAGGGTGGGACCTGGCCCAGGCCCAGGGCTGGGAAGCGCCCTTGTACTGGGTGCAGGTGGAGGGCGCCTGGCACCGGTTTACGCACCACGGCCTGCGGCCCGTGGAGCCAGCGGCTCCGGTCACGCACATCAGCTTTTACGAAGCCGACGCTTACGCCAACTGGGCCGGTGCGCGCCTGCCCACCGAGGCCGAGTGGGAAACCGCCGCCCGGCATTTCGGAGCGGCCACCGGCGGCGGCACCTGGCTGGAAAGCAACCTGCTCGACCCCCAGCCCCTGGCCGCCGATGCCGACCCCAGCGCCTGCCATCAGCTGTTGGGCGACTGCTGGGAGTGGACGTACTCGCCCTACCATGCCTACCCCGGCTACTCCCGCGCGGCTGGGGCCCTGGGCGAGTACAACGGCAAATTCATGGTGAACCAGCTGGTGTTGCGGGGCGGCTCCTGCGCCACCCCGGAAAATCACATTCGCGTGAGCTACCGTAATTTTTTCCACGCCGACAAGCGCTGGCAGTTCACCGGCATCCGGCTGGCGCGCTAGCCGCTGCGCAGCTGCGGGCTGTTGCTGCGGCGTGGTTAAGCCATGCCTTGGACAATCCAGCCGTTGCGGGCTCCTCTTCAATTTTGCCGTTTTTAAGCTGCTGCATGAGCAACTCTTCTCTTTTAAGTCCCGCCGTGGAAGACTTGGCGCAGCACGTGGCCGCAGGCCTGAGCCGCACGCCCAAGACGCTCTCTTCGATGTATTTCTACGACGATGCGGGCAGCCGGCTGTTCCAACGAATCATGGAGCTGCCCGAGTATTACCCCACACGGGCCGAATTTGCCATTTTCCAGGAGCACGGGGCGGCCATTGCCCGGGCGCTGAGCCCGTCGGCCGGCGATGAGTTTGCGTTGGTGGAGCTGGGGGCGGGCGACGGCGCCAAAACCAAGCTGCTGCTCAAGGAATTGCTGCGCTCCGGCACCGCTTTCACCTATGCCCCGGTCGACATTTCAGCCGGCGCCATGACGGGCTTGGTGGAGGCGCTCAACCAGGAGCTGCCGGCCTTGCACGTGGCCCCGGTGGTGTCCGACTACGCCACGGCGTTGCGCGAGCTGCGCACCCGGCCGGGCAGCAAGGCCGTGCTATTCCTGGGGTCCAACATTGGCAATTTCGGCCCGGCCGAGCGGCTCGACTTTTTGCGGAAGCTTGCCGCGCCCCTTACGCCGGCCGACCGGCTGCTCATCGGGTTTGACTTGCAGAAGGACCCGCGCCGTATTCGGGCGGCCTACGACGACGCGCAGGGCGTGACGGCGGCGTTCAACCTGAACTTGCTCACGCGCATCAACCGCGAGCTGGGGGCCGATTTCGACTTGGCGCAGTGGCAACACTACACCGACTACAGCCCCTTGAACGGGGCCGTGCGCTCGTTCCTGGTCAGCACCCGGGCCCAGCAAGTACACATTGATGCGCTCGACCAAACCATTGATTTTGCCGCTTGGGAGGTGATTCACACCGAAAATTCCTACAAATTCACGCTGCCGCAACTCGATGAGCTGGCTGCCGCAGCTGGCTTGCGGGTGGTAGCCACGTTCACCGACCCGGCCGCGGACTTTGCCGATTTGGTGCTGGCCACGCAAGAAAACTAACCCGCACAACGCAGCAATGGAGAAGGTGAGCCTGGCATCGGGATACGGAAATTTTGCAGTGCCAGCCGTGGCGTTAGAGGCTGCCACTGCGGCCCTGGCTGCGGCCGGACAACACCAAAAGCCGTTGGCAGTGAGCCCAATAGCAGGATTGCCCGAACTGCGCGAAGCCATTGCCGCGCGCTACCGCCGGCGCGGAGCTGCTACTGTTACCGCGGCGCAAGTGCTGATAACGCCTGGGTCCAAAGTCGGCATTTTTGCGCTGCTCAGCGAGCTGCTGACGCCCGGCGACGAGGTGCTCTTGCCGACGCCCAACTGGTTCGGCTTCTGGGGTATGGTGAGTCGGGCCGGCGGAGTGTTGCGCACCTTGCCACTGGCCGCCGCCAACAACTACGTCCTGACCCCGGAAGCCCTGCGCGCTGCCCTCACGCCCGCCACCCGGGTGCTCATCCTCACCAATCCCAACAACCCGACCGGCCGGGTGTACTCCCGGGCCGAGTGGCTGGCCCTGCTGGCCGTGACCGCCGAATTTCCGCAGCTTTGGGTGCTCAGCGACGAGATTTACGAAGGCATCCGTTTTGGGCCCGCGCCCGTGCCCACGCTGCTGGCAATGCCCGACCCGCGGCATCAGCACGTGGTGGTGAGCGGGTTCTCTAAGTCGTTGGCGCTGGCGGGCTGGGGCGTGGGCTGCCTGGTGGCCCCGCCCGCGCTAGCCGAAGCCGTGGCCGCTCGCCTGTTTGCCACCAGCGGCGCCGTGCCCATCCCCAACCAGGCGGCCGCGCTGGCCGCCACCGAGCACGCCGACGTCATTGGCGCGGCCTTGTGCCGCCAGCTTGCCAGCAACCGCCAGCAGCTGCTTGAGGCACTCAACGCCCTGCCCGACGCCCCGCCCACGGCCGCACCCGAAGGCACGTATTACGTGTTTGCCGACTTCACCCGCTTTCTCGCTCCAGGTATGCCCGCCCCCCAGGCCTCGGCAGAGCTGAGCCAGCGGCTGGCGGGCGCCGGCGTAGAAGTAGTAGACGGCGCCACCTGCGGAGCCCCGGGCTTTTTCCGCCTGTCCTACGCCGTGGAAGAAGCGGTGCTCCAGCAAGCCGTGGCGCGCATGCGCCAAGTGCTGGCCCCACTCGCTGCCCTGAGCGTCTGATTCAGTCCCCAAATGCCTGGAAGCGGTTTGGGTTGACAGAACGAGTACCCCGAAATTTCATTTCGGCCCGGTTGAACACCTTGCTGACGGACGTGCTGGCGGGCCGAAATGAAATTTTGGGGTACTCGTTTTGTCTAGCGCGTTCAACCAGCGCAAATAAGCCCTGAGCCCCGAGCGGGCGGTACCTTTGTAGCCAGCCTGGTTAGGCCGTTGCTATTGTTGAGTACCTTGAAAAACCTTCGTCCGCACCTGCGTCCCACGCTGCTGCTCGCCTACCCGGTGATGCTGTCCCAGCTGGGCCACGTGCTTGTCAATTTCGTCGATTCTGTGGTGGTGGGCCACATTGGCAAGGTGCCGCTGGCGGCCGTGGGCGTGGGCGTGAGCACCACCAGCGTGCTGCTGGTGCTGGGCGTGGGCCTCAGCATGGGCAGCGTGCCCCTCGTGGCGGCGGCCGACGGCCGCCGCGACCTGCCCGAGCTTGGCCGCCTGCTGGTGGCCTCGGTGTGGACCAATGCGCTGGCCGGGCTGGTGCTGGCGGGCCTGGGCCAACTCATACCCCTGCTACTCCCGCTGCTGGGGCAGCCGCCCGAGGTGGTGGACCTGGCGGGCCCTTGGGTGCAAGTCATCAGCCTGTCGCTGTTTCCGTTGATGGTCTTTCAGGGATTCCGCGAGTTTGCCGAGGGCTTGGGCCTCACCCGGCAGGCCATGTGGCTGTCCATCCTGGGCAACGTGCTGAACGGCCTGCTCTGCTACGCGCTGGTGTATGGCCGGTGGGGAGCCCCCGAAATGGGCATGATGGGTTCGGCTTGGGCCACGCTGGTGGCCCGCGGCCTGATGGCGGTGTTCATGGGCGCCTACGTGCTGCGCGCCAAGCGCTTGCGGCAAGAGCGTGCGGCCGTGGTAAGCTGGCTGCCCGAAGGCGTCACCATTCGCCGCGTGGTCGACCTGGGCGCGCCCATTGGCGTGCAGATGGCGTTGGAAGTCGGGGCCTTTGGCTTGTCGCTGCTGATGGCCGGCTGGCTGGGCGTAACCACCGAAGCCGCCCACAAAGTGGCCATCGACGTGGCCAGCATGACCTACATGGCGGCCAGTGGCATTGCGGCGGCGGCCACCATTCGGGTGGGCAACCTGCGCGGCGCCGGCAACCTGGGCGCGGCCCGGCAGGCCGGATTTGCGGCCTACTGGCTCACTTTTGGCTTCATGGGAACCATGGGCCTGCTGCTGATTATGACCCGGCACTGGGTGCCCTACGTCTACATCACCGACCCGCAAGTGGTGGCGCAGGCGGCCACGCTGCTGCTCGTAGCCGCCCTGTTTCAGGTGTCCGATGGCTTGCAAGTGGTGGGCCTGGGCGCCCTCCGCGGGCTGGAAGACGTGAAGGTGCCCTCCGTGGTGGCCTTGCTGGCGTATTGGGCCGTGGCGCTGCCCCTGGGATACTTCCTCGGCTTCAAGCTGCACTTCGGCGCGCCGGGCGTGTGGACGGGGCTGCTGGTGGGCCTCACCATTGTGGCGGGGGTGCTGCTCGTGCGCTTCCGCCGCGAAACCGAGCCCGATTTTATTGCCGCGCCCGCCGATGCCGCCCAAGAGCAGCGCGTGGCCCGTTAAGCCCGGACTAGTGTTGGGCGAAGGGCTTGGTTAAATTGCGTCGGGCAGGCAATTTTTGTGTGGCCCGTTCTGTTCAGCAGCACGGCTGCAAAGCGGCTTTACTCTTATCAATTTCCGCCATGTTTTCATTATTAACCTCGTTTTTAGTTGCCGTGGCGCTGCTGCAAGGCCCGGCCGCCAAGCCCCGTCCGGCTGCTCCGGCGGCCGCGCCGGCAGCGCCCACGCCCATTGTGTGGTCGGCCTCGCGCCCCCTTACCATTGCTGATTTTCAGGGCCGGCCCGGTCCGTCCGATAGGCTGGCGGCACTAACCTCGGCCGAAATCAAAGCGGGGGCGGCGTGCCGGGACTTCGTGTTTTCGGGCACGGTGCAGGCCACCTTCGACCCCAAAACGTCGTGGTTTCGCAACCCCACCACGGCCTCGCCCGCGCTGCTCAAGCACGAGCAAATGCACTTCGACATCACCGAAGTGTATGCGCGCTTGCTGCGCCAAAAGCTGGTCGTTTTCCAAGCCAAAGCCAATTGCAACAAGCTCCAACCGGCTTTCGACAACCTGACCAAAGGCGTGTACACCGAGTGGAGCCGCGAGCAAAACCGCTACGACGCCGAAACCAACCATGGCCTCAACGCCGCCAAACAGGACTACTGGGAAAAGCAGACGCAAATCAAGCTGACCCAGCTCCAGGCCTTCGCGGTGGAGGAACCAGCGAAATAGGCAGCAGGAAGACCTAAGTAATAAGATGTAAGTACCGAGTAGCAAGACCGACTGCGTTCCTGGGATGGCTGGCGGTCAACCATCTGTTACCCGCTACCTGCGTCATGTTGCTTGTGACTTGCTACTTACGTCTTATTACTACTTATTATGTCAGAATCCGCTCCCCTGACTTGGGCCGAATTTGAGCGCGTCGAGTTGCGCGTGGGCACCATCCTGGAAGCCCGGCCCTTTCCGGAAGCCCGGCGGCCGGCGTATCAGCTGCTGATTGACTTTGGGCCCGAAATCGGCCTGAAAAAGTCCAGCGCCCAAATCACGCAGCATTACACGCCGGCGGAGCTAGTGGGCCGCCAGGTGCAGGCCGTGGTCAACTTCCCGCCCAAGCAAATCGGTAAATTTCGGTCCGAGGTGCTGGTCACGGGCTTCGCCGATGCCGACGGCTACATTGTGCTCGCCAGCGTGCCCATACGGGTGCCCAACGGCAGCCGCCTTATTTAGGCGCAGTAGGCGCAGGCGCAGGGGGGAGCGCTGGGGCAGGCGACGCAGCGGGAGCGTCGGCGGGTTCCAGCTTTTTGGCCCGGTTGCTTAGCGTGTCGATGACGGACTGGTAGATTTCGTTCAGGTCCTTGCCGTGGATGCCGTAGTAACGATAGCTGCGTTGGAAGGTCGAGTCCGACACCTCGCGCTGCCAGAGCAGGTTTTTTTGCTGGGCCAGGAACAGGGCCCGGGCCGAATCGGGCATCAGGCGGCTGTTTTCGACGCGCGCTTCCAGCACGTGCAGGTCGGCCAGCAGGCTTATCATTTGCTCCCGCGGTATCAAGTCGGCCGGTTTGGGGGCCTCTTCGGGGCGCTGGCAAGCCGGGGCGGCCAGCAGCAGGAGGGAGGGCAGCGCCCAGCCCAGACAACGACGACGAAATAATTTCACGCCCCAAAGTTACTCCTAAGCCGTAGCTTCGCCGATATGAACCCCTCCGTGCCTTCGGCCCTCACCGACTTGGTGCGCCGCCTGCGTCACCTCGAAATCCGCATCCGTAAGGCGGTGGAGGCCCAGCTGCAGGGTGATTTTCACTCCGTTTTCAAGGGCACCGGGCTGGAATTCGACGACGTGCGCCTCTACCAGTACGGCGACGAAGTGCGCGCCATCGACTGGGCCGTGTCGAGCAAAGGCCACGGCACCTTCGTCAAAACCTACAAGGAAGAGAAAGAGCAGCAGGTGCTGGTGCTGCTCGACGTGAGCGCCTCGCTGGACGTGGGCGACGGCCAGCGCCGCAAGCTCGACGTGGCCCGCGACATTGCGGGGCTGCTGGCCTTGTCGGCGGCCCGCCAGGGCTCGGCGTTGGGGCTTTTCGCGTTTTCCGACCAAAAGGAGCTGTACTTCCCGCCGGGCAAAGGGTCGCGGGCGGCGTATTCCCTCATTCAGCGCCTGTTTGCGCTGGTGCCTGCCTCGCGGCGCACGGGCGTGGGGGCGGCCATTCGGCAAGCGCTGGGCCTGCTGAAACGCCGAAGCCTGGTGGTGCTGATTTCGGACTTCATCGACGGCAACTACGAGCGCGAGCTCACCATGCTGGCCCAGCGCCACGACCTGATAGTGGTGCAGCTGCTGGCCCCGCGCGAGCGGCACTTTCCGGCCGTGGGCATTGTGCCGCTGTGCGACGCCGAAACCGGCCAGGTGCGCTGGGTAAATACCTCGTCGGCTGATTTCCGGGCCGGCGTCGTTGCCAGCGCCGAGCGTCAGGAAGCCGAGCTGGTCAACATTTGCCGCCGCAATCGCACCGGTTTTCTGGCCCTGAGCACCGAGGGCGACTTCGTGCCCCAGCTGGTAAACCTGTTCCGCCACCGCCAACAGTCAGTTCGCCGTGGGTAGCGGGTTTCGCAGTTGGTGGGTGGGCGTGCTGGTGGCGTGGTTGCCCGCGGCGGCAGCAGCTCAGAGCGCGCCGTGGCTCGTGCCGGAGGGCCGGTTTCTGAAGAAGTCCGTGATGGTGGGCGAGCTCGTCGACTACGAGCTGCGCTACGAGCACGCGCCCGACGTGGAAGTGGTGTTTCCGGACTCGTCGGCGCAGTTTGCGCCGTTTGAGTACGTGGGCAAGACGTATTACCCCACCCGCACCCGCCAGGGCCGCAGCCTCGACCGCACGGTGTACCACCTGCGCACTTTTCGCCTCGATTCGGTGCAAAGCCTGGCGCTGCCCGTGGCCGTGCTCCAGGAGCTCGACACGCTGAGCGTGCCCACGCTGCCCAGCCGCGTGCGCCTGCGCCGTACCGCGTCGCCCTTGTTGGCCCAGACCGAGCAGCTGCCGGCCCTGCGCCAAAACCTGGCTTTGGTGCCCATCGAGCCCGCTTTCAACTACCCTTACTGGCTGGCGGGCGGGGCCATTGGGCTGCTGCTGCTCACGGGCAGTGCCACCCTGTTTCGGCGCCGGATTGCGCAGCGCTACCAGGCCTACAAGATGCGCAAAAACCACGTGTACTTTCTGGCTCAGTTTGCGCGCCACGTCGAGCGGTTCGACCTGTCGCGCTCGGCCACCAACGTGGAGCGCGCCGTCACGCTTTGGAAAAGCTACCTTGCCGGCCTCGAAAACAGTGCGCTCACGTCCTTCACCACCCGCGAAATCGTGGCCTACTTCGAGAATGACTCCGACGTGCGGAAAGCGCTAAGCGCCACCGACAAGGTGATTTACGGCAACCTGCAAACCGAAGACGCCGAGGAAGTGGACCGCGCCTTCCAACGCCTGCGCGGATTTGCCGAGCGGCGCTACGCTTCCGTGAGGCAATGAGCGGTGAGCAGGGGGACAACGAGTAGTGAACACTGCACCATAGCAGAACTGCTGGCGCGCATTCGCAACGCAGGCCGACGGGCTTCGAGCCTCTGGCTGGCCGCGTGAACGAAACCCGAACGCCCTAAAACGGCGCGACCGGGGGCGTTGCAAACGCCCAGCTCGTCGGCACACGGGGCAAACGCGCGCCAGCGCCGTCGTTGCCCACTGCTCAAATACTACCTTCGCGGCCGCTGTGAATGAATTTTTCAACCTTTTGCGCTATACCACGCTGGCGGGCTACCAGTGGGAACAGCCGCGCCTGCTGCTGCTCATTGCGGCCGTGCCGCTGCTGTTTGTGCTGCGCTGGCTGCTGGCGCGGCGCCGGGCGCGGGTAGCCGTGGCGTTTGGCCCCGGCCCGGTGGGGCGCGACTGGGTGGCCGCGCTGCGCTTCTTGCCCGACGTGGTGCTGGGCCTGAGCCTGAGCTTCGGCATTGTGGCCCTGGCCCGCCCGCAGCGCACCGACGAACGGGTGGAGCAGTCCGGGCGCGGCATCGACATCGTGTTGGCCCTCGACGTGTCGGGCTCCATGGAAATCCAGGACCTGCGCCCCAACCGCCTGGAAGCCGCCAAGCGCATTGCCGCCGACTTTCTTAAAACCCGGGTAGGCGACCGGCTGGCGCTCATTGCCTTCGCGGGTGACGCGTATTCGCTGGCCCCGCTCACCACTGACTACGCCTTGCTCGGCGAAAGCCTGGCCAGCCTGCGCCTGGGCATGATTAAGCTCGATGGCACGGCCATTGGCACGGCCCTGGGCGTGGCCACCAACCGCCTGCGCGAGTCCACGGCCCGCTCGCGGGTGTGCATTCTGCTCTCCGATGGCGAGAACAATGCCGGCAGCCTCGACCCGCTGCTGGCCGCGCAGCTGGCCCACGCGTTTGGCATTCGCATCTACACCATCGGGCTGGGGCAAGACGGCTTCGTGCCCTACGGTCAAACCGAGGACGGCCGCACCCGCTACGTGCAAACCCGCCTCGACGAAACCACCATGCGCCAGCTGGCCACCGCCGCCGACGGGCAGTTTTTCCGGGCCACCGACGCCGCCGGGCTGCGCCAGGTTTTCCAGCAAATCAACCAGCTCGAAAAGAGCGAAATCAAACAGCTGCGCTTCCGCAACACCAAGGATTTTTACCCGCCCTACCTCTGGCTCAGCATCGGGTTGTGGCTGTTGTGGTTGTTTCTGAAAAGCTCCTTCCTCAGCAACCCGCTGGAAGATTAACCGATGTGCTGATTATTGAATGTGCTGATTGCTGGAATTTTTCAGATAACCTTTTCCGCATCTGAATGCTATGTTTCCAAACAGCAGCGTTCCGAAGCCCAGCACATCAGCACATTCAATAATCAGCACATCAATCCATGTCCATCGCCGAAAACATCCACCGCATCAACGCTGAGCTGGCGGGCAGCGCCGCCCGTCTGGTAGTGGTCACCAAAACCCATCCCGTGGAGCGGCTGCAAGAAGCTTACGATGCGGGTGCCCGCATTTTTGGCGAGAACCGGCCCCAGGAAATGGCCGCTAAGCAGCCCCAGCTGCCGGCCGACGTGGAATGGCACCTCATCGGCCAGCTCCAAACCAACAAGGTGAAGCTCCTGGCGCCCTTTGTGCACACCGTGCAAAGCATCGACAGCCTCAAGCTGCTCAAGGAGCTGGACAAACACGCCGCCGCCAACGGCCGCACCATCAACGGCCTGCTGCAATTTCACATCGCCCAGGAAGAAACCAAGTCGGGCCTCACGCTGGCCGAAGCCAACGAAATCCTGGCATCCGAAGAGTTCCAACGCCTGCGCCACGTGCGCCTGACGGGCGTGATGGGCGTGGCCACCTTCACCCCCGACGAGGCCCGGTTGCGGCAAGAGTTTCAGCAGCTGCGCAGCCATTTCCAGCAGCTAAAAGCCACATATTTTGCCACTGAACCGGCCTTCTACGAAATCTCCATGGGCATGAGCGGCGACTATCAACTGGCCGTGGCCGAGGGCAGCACGCTGGTGCGCGTGGGCAGCGCCATTTTTGGCAGCCGGGGCTGAGGCATGGACGCCTGTGGCTTACTGAAGTAAGGGAAATGAGGAGGCCCGGCGAAGCGGGAAAGCGGCTTGGGCGGCCCAGACGCTCAAGCCACCGGACGGTTCTGTTGCGTTGTAACCGTTCATCATAAAACGGGCTGCATCGCGGGCTCCTGCTTTTCCTAATCGGCTCCGCAACGGCGGAGCCTAGATTAAGAGAAAACGCCTACCTTTCTTTCATGCACGGAAGCCCGGATAATTCCTCGTTCTTCAATTCCCCTTCGTCATTGAATTCCCCCCCGCCGGCCATTCAAGCCAACCAGCACATCTATGATGACTATTTCCGGGAGGAATTTACCCAAACCTTGGATGAAAACATCCTGCAACTGCTCGACCGGGTGTGGTTTCGCTCGAAGCTGGTGGGCTTCGAGAATTTTCCGCAGCGCAACAACCCCGACCGGCCGCTGATTTTCGCCAGCAACCATTCCGGCATGGCTTTCCCCTGGGACGCCATGGTGGTGCTGTCGCACCTGTGGCGCGAGCTGCCCAACACCAGTTCCCTCAGCGACTTGCCGCGGCCCCTCTCGGCGCCCATGCTCTCGCAAACGGCCCTGATGAACCCCTACCTGGTGAAGGACTTCTGGAAAAAATGCGGCTGCGTGGACGCCACGACGCTGAATTTTGAAACCATGATGTACTACCAGGACCACAACCTGATGCTGTACCCCGAAGGAGTGCCCGGCATCGGCAAGGGGTTCAACCGCAAGTACCAGCTCCAGCGCCTGGCCACCAGCATGGTGCGCCTCAGCCTGCAGCACGGCACCGACATCGTGCCTTTTTACACCATCAACGGCGAGTACCTCAACCCCTACGCCTACTCCTGGGAAGCCATAAACAAGTGGTCCAAGAAAATCGGCATTCCGTTTCTGCCCATCACGCTGATGCTGCTGCTGGTCATCATTCAGCCGTGGGCGTTTTACCTGGCTTTTCCGGCCAAGCTCACCTACGTGATGGGCACCCGCATTCGCCCTTCCGACCTCACCAGCAAAGCCCACGACGAGCTCACCCGCGAAGAGTACCTGGAATTGTCGGACAAAATCCGCCAGCAGATGCAAGGCGAAATGGACGCCGCCGTGGCCGCGCACGGCCAGGAGCCCTACCGCTGGCGCGAATTGTGGCAGCGCATCAAAGAAAACCGCCGCTTCTTTCCCTTCTTCCTACCGTTTGCCTGGCCCGCGGTGTTCACCGAGTTCGAGCGGCTGTACGTGAAAGAAGGCCGCCGCCATTTTCGCATGCAGCTCGACCGGCCGGGCGCCTGGTTGCGTATGCTATGGCGTAATCCCATCACGCTCGCCTACTTCATCCCCGTGCTCGGCTGGATTCCGCTGGCCATCAAAGGTTACCGGGGCAATAAGCTGGGCCAAAAGCCGTAGTTTATAGTTTAAAGACCGAATAAAACTGCGTCATGCAGAGCGCAGCGAAGCATCTCGCTCGCAATAGCGAATAATTGAAGCACGCGAGATGCTTCGCTGCGCTCTGCACGACCCTTTCCAATGGCAGTCCACCTGCTTTTTGGCCTACATTCTCCCGCATTCATCCCACCCAATGCCCTCATTCCAACACCTGCTGCTCAAGCAGTTCCTCACGGCGGCGGCGGCGCCTTTGGCCCGTCGGAAGCCCAGTGTGGGCGCCATGCGCCTCGCCATGGAGGCCGGCTCCCTGTTTCAGTTCATGCCGTGGCACGTGCACCTCGAAAGCCTGAAGCTGGACAACCGCCTCGAAGCCGAGTGGCTGCGGCCCCGCAACGCCCACCCCAGCCGCGTGCTGCTCTACCTGCACGGCGGCGGCTACGTGCTGGGCTCGCTCAACACCCACCGCAGCTTGGTGGGCAGCCTGGCCCAGCGTTGTGGCCTCAACGCCCTGACCATTAACTACCGCAAGGCGCCCGACCATCCCTTCCCCGCCGCCCTGGACGATGCCAAGCGCGCCTACCGCTGGCTGCTGCGCCACGGCCACCAGCCCGCCGACATTGTGGTGGCCGGCGACTCGGCCGGCGGCGGCTTGGCGCTGGCCCTGCTGCTGGCCCTGCGCGAGGCCGGCGAACCTGCGCCCGCGGCGGGTGTGGGCCTCTCGCCCTGGACCGACCTCAACCTGCCCATCACGGCCCTGCGCCGCGTAGCCCGCGAAGAAGGCCTGCTCCTGGAAGCCCTGCAGATGCGCACCTGGGGCCCGCTCTACGCCCACAAGACGCCGCTTTCGCACCACCTGCTCTCGCCCGCCCAGGCCGACTTGCACGGCTTGCCGCCCTTGCTCATCCAGATTTCTTCGGCGGAAGTGTTGTACGACGACGCGGTAAAATTCGTGGACAAGGCCCGGGCCGCCGGCGTGGCCGTTACGTTGCAGCCCTTCGAAGGCTTGGTGCACTGGTGGCATTTGTTTTGGCGGGTGGTGCCCGAGGCCCGGCAGGCCCTCGACCAAGTGGCCGCTTTCCTGGAAAAGCTGTGGGCAAACCAGGGCGTCGCCAAGGTGCTGCCGCGAGCCAGCGAGTCTCGGCCAGTGGCGCGCCGCCGTGCTGCCTAGTTGGCACAGAGGTGGTTGCAAGCGGGAAGTGGCGAGGCGGGAATGCCAGTAATTGAAAAAATGTATTCTCAAATCGATGCTTTTAAGCCACTTTTCAAAAAAACCGGCGTACACTGCTCAACTATTGTGCGGACAGTTCGTAGGTTTGCATCGAAAATAGTCGGCTTGCATACTACTTTACGGTGACAACCTCTTTCCTTTCAGCTACTTCCCTTTTTTCATTTCACCCCCAACCTGTTTCTTCATCATGGAAGATTTGTTCAAGAAGTTCGTTAATGCCGGCGTTGGCTACATCGCGCAGGGCAGCAAGTCGTTGCAAAGCACCATCGAGAAGTTGGTGAGAGACAACAAGATGACCCAGGAAGAGGGCAAGAAAATCATTGAAGACCTGATGAAGAGCGGCGAAACCAAGCGCGCCGAGCTCGAAAAGCAATTCCAGGGCCTGACCGAGCGCGTGAAAAGCACCGTGGGTCTGGGCGATTCCAAAGCCAAGGCTCCGGCCAAGAAGCCCGCTGCCAAACCGGCCGCCAAGCCTGCCAGCAGCGCCACCAGCAAGCAAAGCTCGGCGACAGCCAAAGCCGCCGGTGCCACCAAGAAAGTGGCTGACGCGGTGAGCTCAAACGCTGGCTCGGCCCAGAAATCGGCGGCTGCCAAAGCCGGTGCTGCCGCTAAGCCCGCTGCTAAGAAGCCGGCCGCCAAAAAGCCCGCTGCCGCACCTTCTGCCAACGGCGAAGGCCAAGCGTAAGCATAACCAACTTTTGGTTCGGAAAGCCCCGTTTGCGTCGCGTAAACGGGGCTTTCTTTGTTGATTTGAGCCCGGCTACGACCTTGCGGAAGGAACGTAAGCCTGCTTTTTGGCTCCTTGAAGAAGGCAGTCGTTGCGCCGGGGCCGGCCTAGCGTGGCGCTCTACCGCGGCCAGACACTACTTTCACAGTCGATGTTTAAAAACACAATTTCCAACCTGGCCCGCATTCGGCAGGTGGCCGAGGTATTGCTGCGCTACGGCTTCGAGGATGTGGTGACGACCACGCCGTTGCGCCGCCTGGTGAGCCAAGCCCGGCGCCTGAACTGGCAGCGCGCCGACCGGCAAGTGTTCGAAACCACGCGCTGGGAGCGGGTGCGCCTGATTATTGAGGAGCTGGGCCCCACGTTCATCAAGCTGGCGCAGGCCATGAGCAACCGGGCCGACTTGCTGCCCCAGCCGCTGATTGATGAGTTTGAGAAGCTGCAAAGCAACGTGCCGCCGTTTGCCACGGCCATTGCCCGCCAGATAATCGAGGAAGAGTTGGGCCGGCCGATTTCGGAGGTATTCAGTGAATTTGACGATACCACCCTGGGCTCGGCCAGCATTGGGCAGGTGCACCGCGCCCGGCTGCTGACTGGCGAGGAAGTGGTGGTGAAAGTGCAGCGGCCCGGCGTGCGCGAAAAAGTGCGCTCGGACCTGGCCTTGCTGCACGAGTTGGTGCGCCTCACGGCTGGCTTCCTACAGAAGCAGGGCCTTGCCAACCCGCAGGACATCGTGGATGCCTTCGAGCGCAGCATGAGCAAGGAGCTGGACTACACGGCCGAAGCCCGCTCGATGGAACAATTCCGCAAGCTGTACGAGGACTACACCACGTTCTACGTGCCCAAGCCGTTTCGGGAGCTGAGCACGGCGCGCATCCTCGTGATTGAGTTCGTGAGCGGCTGCAAAATCACCGACAAAGCGCAGCTGCTGGAGTGGGGCCTGAGCCCGGCCAGCGTGGCCGAAAACGGCATGGACATCTACTTGACCCAGATTTTTGAGTTCGGGGTGTTCCACGCCGACCCGCACCCCGGCAACGTGCTGGTGCAGCCCGACGGCACGGTGGTCCTCATCGACTTTGGCATGGTGGGCCGCCTCACCAAGCAGCAGAAATACGCCTTTGCGGGCGTGTTCATCGGCATGGCGCGGCAGGATGCGCGCAGCATGGCCCTGAACTTTCGGCGCCTGGCCCTCACCGCCGAAATCCCCGACATGCGGGCGTTCGAATCGGACCTAAGCCAGCTGATTGAGGACTTCGCGACGCTCGACGTGAAGGAAATGAGCATGAGCGACTTGGCTGATGCGCTGCAGGCCGTGATTTACAACTACAAATTGCAGGTGCCCGGCGCGGTGTTTCTCATTCTGCGGGCGCTGGTGATTCTGGAGGGCATTGGCAAAGTGCTGCATCCCAACTTCAACACCTTTGAGTTTGTGCGGCCCTACGGCGCCAAGATTATCCGGGAGCAGTACTCGCGGCAAAACCTGCTGAGCGAGGCCGAATACACCGGGACGCAGCTCCTGGCCCTGCTCCAAACGCTGCCCGCTGACGTCCGGCAGATTGTGCGCAAAATCAGCAAGGGCGAGTTGCGGCTGCGCGTGGAGTTGGTGGGCTACCAAACCCTGCTTCGCAAGGCTGACCAGCTGGTGAGCCGCACCATTTTGGCGCTGCTGAGCGTAGGCGGGCTGATTTTTTCGGGCCTTTCGTTGATGGGCCGCTACTCGCCGGGCATGCCTTACTGGCGCGGCGTGCCCGAAATCACGTGGTGGAGCCTGGGCGCCACCGGCTTTCTCATGTTAATCCTGTTGCTGCTGGGCACCGGGCGGCGGGAAAAGTAGCGTGGGTGTGTTTGCGGATGGAGAAAGGGGGAGAAGCGGTTTCGGCGTTTGTGTACTGGGGCGATGTAGCGCGGAGTTTGTAGTCCGCGTCCCCGGACGACTTTAACGGCGTGGGG